>JBKJQU010000131.1:0-12931 GCA_046594995.1 Aestuariivirga sp. | reverse complement strand
TTCCTGGGCAAGTTCGTGAATGTCGCGGCCTTCTCGCGCATCAATCCGGGCGAACATCCGTACCATCGCGCCTCTCTGCACCATTTCATGTATCGCTCCAGCTACTTTTGGCCGGACGAGCAGGATGAAGCTGCAATATTCGACTGGAGACGGTCACGGCCTGTGCGCATTGGGCATGATACGTGGATCGGCCATGCAGCAGTCATCATGAAGGGCGTCACAATCGGCAACGGCGCAATCATCGCGGCGAACTCGGTGGTGACGAAAGATGTGCCGCCCTATGCGGTGGTTGGCGAAACGCCGGCACAACTCATCAAGTGGCGGCACCCGGAGGATGTGGCACAAAGGCTGCAAGCCATGGCGTGGTGGGACTGGGATCATCTGAAGCTGAAGCTGGCACTTCCCGATTTCCGCGCCTTGTCCGCCGGAGCTTTCGTCGAGAAGTATGAACGGGAAAGCGGAAACGCCGTCATGCAGCCGTTACAATCGGTTGGTTGATGGTCCTATGCTTCACGATGATTCAAACGGGCCTGCCGACCCGCGCGCGGCGTGGATGAGACTTCTCGCACTTTCAGATTGGCCGGAGCTCGACCGGGTTGCCGGTGAGTTCAGTTCCGAACCACATATTTTGCTGCGCGCACCCGAGACGGGCATGGTGATGCTGCGCGGCCGAATGGGGGCAACCGGTGCTGCCTTCAACCTGGGCGAAGCAACGGTCACGCGCTGTGCCGTGAAGCTGAACGACGGCGTCGAAGGCCATTCCTATGTCATGGGCCGCAACAGCAAGCACGCCCGGACGGCCGCCATCTGCGATGCGCTTCTGCAGAGGCCAGACTCTTATGAGGCGATGTTGACTAAAGTTCTGGCTCCGTTGGAACAGAAGCTGATGGAACGCCAGATGACGGCGGCAGCAAAGGCTGCGGCCACGAAAGTTGATTTCTTCACGATGTTGCGTGGCGATGTCTGAACACCAATTTCCCAGCGATGTGATCGAGGCGTCGCATGCATTCCGCACCATCATGAATGCGGTATCGCGGCCAGGCCGGATTCTCTCGTTCAATGCGGCCCATGTGGCCCCAGCTCCGCTGTGGGCGACGTCGGCTTGCGTTGCGCGCACACTTTGCGACTTTCAGACTCCGGTGTGGCTTGCGCCCGGGCTGGATCATGACGCGGTGAGGCACTACATCCGGTTTCACACTGGCGCGCCGATTGCCGCATGGCCCGAGGAGGCGTCCTTCATCTTCCTGCAGGCCACGAGTGCAGAAATCGACCCCACGCTGTTTGCGCAGGGCACACATGAGTATCCCGATCGCTCGGCAACGCTCGTCATCCAGACAGGCGCTCTCAGCAATGAGGGTGGGGTCGAATTGTCGGGTCCCGGCATTCCGATGCTGCTGCGGCTTCATGCCGAGGGTGTGCCCCAAAGCTTCTGGAACTCCATGGCCGAGAACCACGCGAAGTTTCCACTTGGCGTCGATGTTATCCTGGTGGGCCCCGATGCCATCGCGGCGCTTCCCCGCTCAACCGCCATCCGCTTGCAGGAAACCGTCTGATGTATGTTGCTGTGAAGGGTGGCGAACAAGCCATTGATGCCGCGCATCGCCTGTTAGCCGAGGAACGCCGTGGCGATCCCACCGTGCCGGGACTGACGCTCGAGCAGATTGCGGAGCAGCTGACACTCGCCGTCGACCGCGTGATGAACGAGGGCTCGCTTTATGACCGCGAGTTGGCCGCGCTTGCCGTGAAGCAGGCGCGGGGCGATCTGATTGAGGCGATCTTCCTGATCAGAGCCACGCGCACCACGCTGGCGCGGTTTGGTTATGCCGAGCCGCTGGAGACAAGAGCGATGCGCGTAAAGCGCCGCGTGTCGGCTGCGTTCAAGGACATTCCCGGCGGGCAGATTCTAGGACCCACTTTCGATTATACGCATCGTCTGCTGGACTTCTCGCTTGCGGGCGACCCTGTGCCTGAGCTGGCTCGCGCCGCTCCTGCGGAAGTCGGAGCCGAGATGCCGCGCGTGCTTGAGCTGCTGGACTCCGAGGGCCTGATGGAGAAGCCCTCGGCGGATGATGCGGAGCCGGGCGACCTGACGCAGGATCCATTGAACTTCCCGGCGGGACGTGATCTGCGCCTTCAGAACCTGGCGCGTGGCGACGAAGGCTTCCTGCTGGCGCTCGCCTATTCCACCCAACGTGGCTATGGCCGCACACACCCATTCGCAGGCGAGATACGGCTTGGCATGGTGGAAGTGATCTTCACGCCGGAAGAACTCGGTTTCCCGATCGTGATCGGCGAGATCACCGTCACCGAATGCGAGATGATCAACCAGTTCAAGGGGTCGGCGACAGTCCCGCCGCAGTTCACGCGCGGCTATGGTTTGGGCTTCGGCCAATGCGAGCGGAAGGTGATGTCCATGGCGCTTGTCGACCGTTCACTGCGCGCGGGCGAACTGGGCGAGGAGCGCGTGGCACCGGCACAGGATGAGGAGTTCGTGATGTCGCATTCCGACAACGTGCAGGCGACAGGCTTTGTCGAGCACCTGAAGCTTCCGCACTATGTCGACTTTCAGTCGGAACTCATATTGCTGCGCCGCATGCGCGCCAGTATTGCGAAAGATCGGCTGGAGGCCGCGGAATGAACGCGCCAGCTTACAACTTTGCCTATCTGAATGAGCAGACGAAGCGGATGATCCGCCGCGCCATCCTGAAGGCGATTGCCGTGCCGGGCTATCAGGTGCCCTTCGCCAGCCGCGAAATGCCGATGCCCTATGGCTGGGGCACGGGCGGCGTCCAGGTGACGGCCTCGGTTCTAACCCCGGAAGACACATTAAAGGTGATTGATCAGGGGGCGGACGATACGACGAATGCCGTCTCGATCCGCAAGTTCTTCGTCAAGACCGCCGCTGTCAAGACGACGGAGAAGACGGAAGAGGCGAGTGTGATCCAGACCCGCCACCGCATTCCCGAGACACCACTGTCGGAAGGCCAGATACTCGTTTTCCAGGTGCCGATCCCCGAGCCCCTGCGCTTCCTTGAGCCCCGCGAGACCGAAACGCGCAAGATGCACGCGCTTGAAGAGTACGGCGTGATGCATGTGAAGCTTTACGAGGATATTGCGCAATACGGTCAGATCGCCACGACCTATGCTTATCCGGCTAAAGTTGACGATCGCTATGTCTTTGATCCTTCGCCCATTCCGAAGTTCGACAACCCGAAGCTCGACAATTGCCCCGCTCTGCAGCTTTTCGGAGCAGGCCGCGAGAAGCGCATCTATGCCATTCCGCCTTATACGAAAGTGAAGAGCCTCGATTTCGAGGATCATCCCTTCGAGGTCCAGAAGTGGGACGAGCCCTGCGGCATCTGCGGATCGCGTGGCAGCTTCCTCGATGAAATCGTGATGGACGACAAGGGCGGGCGGATGTTCGTGTGTTCCGATACGGATTTCTGCGCCCGGCAGCAGGAGACGATATGACGCCGCTGCTTTCAGTCGAAGCAATCTCGAAGTTCTATGGCGCGCGCGCCGGTTGCGTTAACGTGTCCTTCGATCTTTACCCAGGTGAAGTGCTGGCGATCGTCGGCGAGTCGGGCTCGGGAAAGACGACGCTTCTCCGTTGTCTTTCGGGCCATCTGCCCGCATCGTCAGGCAAGGTGCGCTATACTATGCGTGATAAGCGGCACCTGGCGCTGGACGAGATGAGCGAAGCCGAGCGGCGGCTTCTGATGCGGACCGACTGGGGTTTTGTTCACCAGGATGCGCGCGATGGCTTGCGCATGGGTGTTTCGGCCGGCGCCAATGTTGGCGAGCGCATGATGGCCGTCGGGGAGAGGCATTACGGCCATATCCGCGCAACCGCCGTCGACTGGCTGAAGCGTGTGGAGATTCCCGAGGACAGGGTGGACGACAGTCCGTGGTCCTATTCCGGCGGCATGAGGCAGCGCCTGCAGATCGCGCGCAATCTGGTGACCTCTCCACGGCTTGTGTTCATGGATGAGCCGACGGGCGGACTCGATGTCTCGGTGCAGGCGCGTTTGCTCGACCTCATTCGCGGACTCGTCCACAAGCTCGATCTCGCAGCCATCGTGGTGACGCATGATCTGGCGGTGGCGCGGCTTCTCTCGACGCGCATGATGGTGATGCAGCAGGGGCAGGTGATCGAGGCCGGTCTGACTGACCAGGTGCTCGAAGATTCTCAAGCGCCCTATACGCAGCTTCTAGTTTCCTCTGTCTTGCAGGTGTGACGATGGCTGCTGTCCTGAAGATCCGCAATCTCGACAAATCCTTCCATCTCCACCAGCAGGGCGGGGTGACTATTCCTGTATTCGAAAACCTTTCGGCGGAAATCGAACCGGGCGAGACTGTGGCCGTCACCGGCCCATCCGGGCGGGGAAAAAGTTCCCTTCTGAAGCTCATCTATGGCACCTACCACGCGACGTCGGGGTCGATCCGTGTCCGGCATGATGGCGAATGGGTGGATGTCGTATCGGCCCAGCCCCGCGAGGTGCTGGCATTGCGGCAAAGGACTATCGGCTATGTCACGCAGTTCCTGCGTGTGATCCCGCGCGTGCCTGCGGACGTTATCGTGGCGGAACCCTTGACCGAACGGGGCATCGCGCAGGAGTTGGCGCTGGACAGGGCACGAATGCTGTTGGCCCGCCTCAACATTCCGGAACGGCTTTGGCATCTTTCACCAATGACGTTCTCGGGTGGCGAACAGCAGCGAGTCAACATCGCACGAGGCTTCGCTGCGCATTTTCCCATTCTGCTACTTGATGAACCGACTGCTTCGCTCGATTCCGAAAACCGGAAGCGTGTTCTGGAACTTGTCGAGGAAGCAAGGGCAACCGGTTCGGCCATCATCGGCGTGTTTCACGATGAAGCTGAACGCCGCATTGCCTGTCATCGCGAAATTGCCCTCGGCTGACATCATCCATTCATGGACGTAAGGTTTCCTGTCCCGATGCGATTCGCCATCTACTATGCGCCTGAGCCGTCAAGCCTGCTGCATCAACTGGGCTCGCAATGGCTTGGGCGTGATGCATTCAGTGGCGGAGCTTGCGTTCAGCCCTCCGAGACTGATCTGGCGGAGATCACCGCCGAACCCCGCCGCTATGGATTTCATGCCACGTTGAAACCGCCGTTCGCGCTTGCGGATCGGTCGTCACCTGCGGTGCTCGAAGGTGCAGTAGAGATATTGGCGGGAAGTCTCCGGCCGATCGAAATCGTGCCGGTGCTGCGGCAGATCGATGGCTTTCTCGCACTTGTTCCAGCGGAGACGTGTGAGGAGCTGGAAAAACTGGCGGCGGCCTGCGTCCGTGACCTCGATGGTTTCCGCCAACCCGCCTCGGAAAACGAGCTTGCGCGGCGGCGCCAGGCCGGACTTAGCCCTCGGCAGGGCGAACATCTCGAACGCTGGGGTTATCCTTATGTGTTTGACGAATTCCGCTTTCATATGACGCTGTCGCGCCGTCTCTCCCTTTCCGAGATGGACGAGTTCGCACCATTGGCGGAGACCCATTTCAACGTGATCCTCGGTCGCCCGCTCATTATTGATGCGCTGACCTTGTTCTGGGAGACGTATAAGGGCGCTCCCTTTGAGGTTCATCGCCGATTTCCGCTTCCGATGTCTCGCGCAAAGGCCGCTTCATGACCCACAGAATTTTTACCAATGCCAGGATCGTCTTGCCTGACGAAGTTGTCGATGGCACGCTCGTGACGCGGGACGGAAAGATTTTTGAAGTCATCGCGGGAAAGGTGTCGGGAGAGGCGGAAGATCTCGGCGGCGACTATCTCATTCCAGGTCTCGTTGAACTGCACACCGATCATCTCGAGAACCACTACCATCCAAGACCGGGTGTCGCATGGCCGCCCGTGTCCGCCGTCATGGCGCACGATGCGCAGGTGGCGGCCGCGGGCATCACCACGGTCTTCGATGCTCTGAGGGCAGGGACGTTCGATCCGGGCGATCTTTCCGCTCATCACGCACAAGTTCTCTCCGGTGCGATCAAACAGACGCAGGAAGCGGGACACTTGCGGGCCGAGCATTTCATTCATCTGCGGTGCGAGTTGCCCTGCGCGGATACGGCGGAGTCGGCCGAGATGACGGCTGCTGCGGGCGATCTCCATCTGATCTCGATCATGGACCATACGCCGGGCGCGCGGCAATTCGTGTCAATCGACAAGTTCAAGGAATACTATCTCGGGAAGAAAATCATCATGCCTGAGAAGATGGATGCCTATATCGCCGAGCGCCGGGAAATGCAGGAGATGCATGCGGCGGTGAACAAGCAGAAGATTCTGGAGCTGGCCCTAAGACTGGGCGTGAAGCTCGCCAGCCACGATGACGCAACGGAGGCACATGTCGAGGAGGCGATCTCGGATGGTGTGACAATCGCCGAGTTCCCGACCACACGGGAGGCCGCACAAGCTGCGCATCGGAACGGACTTGCGGTTCTGATGGGGGCGCCCAATGTGGTGCGCGGACGCTCGCACTCCGGGAATATCTCCGCTGCCGAAGTCGCGGCCAATGGTCATCTCGATGTGTTGTCGTCCGACTATGTTCCCTCTAGCCTGCTGCCAGCTGTCTTCGCGCTTTCCCGTATCGTCGAAGGGATGGACCTTGCCAAGGCGATCCGCTTGATCACCTTTAATCCTGCCCACGCAGCGGGACTGGATGACCGTGGCGCTATCGAACCGCGGCGGCGCGCCGATCTTGTGCAAGTGCGGCTGGACGGTGAACTGCCGGTGGTGCGCCGCGTTTGGCGGGCAGCCGAGCGGGTGATGTGATGACGGACTTCAAAGGCCATCTTGTTCTCGTCGTTGGACCCAGTGGGGCCGGCAAGGACAGCGTGCTGCGGGGTGCGAAGGGTGAGCTTGCAGGCGACCGCCGTTTCGTGTTTCCACGGCGCTTCGTGACGCGCTTTGCCGATGTCAACGCCGAAGATCACCTGACCATGTCCGACATGGAATTCGCAATTGCCGTATCGGAAAACGCCTTCGCACTGTGGTGGAAGGCGCATGGAAACAATTACGGCATCGGTAACTCGATAGGAGCCGATCTTGAGGCAGGCTGCATTGTGGCGGTCAATTGCTCGCGGGCCATCATTGAGGAAGCAGCTGCGCGCTTCCACAACGTTACCGTCGCTGAAATTACGGCTTCACCAGAGGTTCTCGTTTCCCGCATCGTGGCACGTGGGCGAGAAACCGAAGCGGAGGCCATCCAGCGCGTGTCACGCAATGTTCCCGGATATCCGGCTGGGGTTCCTGTCGTGAAGATCGAGAACAACGGTGCCCTTCAGGACGCCGTTGATCGCTTCTGCGATTTTCTGGAAGCGCTAGAGAATCCGGTTTCGAACCCAGGTGGACGCGCGCTCGACGACAAGGACAAGCAGGAAGATGGCGATGATGATGGTTGCCGCCTGGTCGTAGTCGAACATCTCGAGCGACACCTTTAGCTCGATCCCGATTCCGCCTGCACCGACAAGACCCAGGACCACAGAACCCCGCGTCGCCTTTTCCAGCGAGAAGAGCGAGGTGTTGATCATCGAAGGCATTGCCTGTGGGATGACAGAAGAAAAGATAATGCCGCTACGGCTGGCCCCCAATGCGGACAAGGCCTCGCGAGGTCCCTTGTCGGTCTCCTCCATGGCCTCTGCAAAGAACCGGGCGGCAAAGCCCGTTGTATCGACCATCAGGGCGAGGACACCTGCCGCGGGGCCAAGTCCAACTGCAATCACGAAGACAATGGCCCACACCAGATCCGGCACGGTCCGGAACAGTGCGACGATGCCCCGGGTCACCCAGACGAGGAAGGGATGAGGCGACAGGCTCGGAGCAGCGAGAATTGCCAACGGCAGACTGATGATGAGGCCGAGGATGGTTCCGGCAATCGCCATCTGGAAAGTCTGAAGCAGAGACCAGAGTACAGGTTCCAGGCGCTCGATGGACGGAGGGAACATCTGGGCGCCGAGGCGGCCGAGCGCGGGCAGGCCACGGATGAGTTTCTCGAAGGAAACCCCACTCGTCGCAAAGCTGGAAACAATAAGGGCGAGCACGCTCACAGCCAGGACAAACGTCATCGCATTGGGCCGTTCGAAGCGCGCTGGCATGGCATGATCAGCCATAGAGACCTCTGAGCTCGGATTCGCCGAGGCTGCGGCTCGGCGCGTCGAGCACGATCTTGCCGCCGGCGAGGGCGATGACGCGGTCGGAAAACTGGAGCGCGTGTATGAGATTGTGCGAGGTGAAGACGACCGTCTTGGCCTCCTCCCGCATGAGTGTGACGAAGAGTTGCATCACCTCTTCGCCTGCCTGGGGATCAAGGCTCGCAGCGGGTTCATCCGCCAGAACGATCTCGGGCTGCTGCATGAGTGCGCGTGCAATGGCGACGCGTTGAGACTGTCCGCCGGAAAGCGAATCGGCGCGTTGGCCTGCTGCTTGTGCGAGACCAACACGGCCCAGGCAGTCGAGGGCCTGAGCGCGGATGGCGGCGGAAGCAAAGGACTGGCTCCAGGCTGCAATTCCATAGCCCCGGCCCTGCGCGCCATGGATGACATTGGTAAGGCTCGAAAGCCGGCCTACAAGATTATGCTTCTGGAAAACGAACCCGATCTTCGAACGGATGCGGCGCAGGTTGCGCGCGTCAGTCGAAACCCGTTGGCCCTGCACTTCAACGTCGCCGCCATCAGGTTCGATGAGGCGCGGAATGCAGCGGAGCAGCGTGGACTTTCCAGCGCCATTGGCGCCGATCAGGGCCACGAGGCTACCCGGAGCAATGTCAATGTCGATTCCCGAGAAGACCGTCTTCGAAGACGCGAACGACTTCGAGAGATTTCGAATGGAAATGGCGGCGGGAACTGATCCCGCCGCCGGTTCGAAAGCCTGAACCTGAAGGTTCACTTACTCACCGAGGAAATTCGAGAACTTCGGAACGCCGATGGTGGCATACATCGTGCGCACGATGTCATAGTCCTTGTCATCGACTGTCGGCACGAAGTAGCCGCCTTCATACTTCTTGGTGTCTTCACCCTTGAGAATCCCGGTCATCAGTTCCGGACCCTTCTCGAGGAAGGCAGCTTTCACTTTTTCGACAACCTCCGGCTTTACGTAGGAAGCAACGATCAGGATATCGTTGGGAAGATCAGGGCCACGGCCAACCACGGAGAAATTCTGGTCAGGGAAGTTCTTGCGCACCGAGCGGAGATGCGTGAGGTTCATGCCCACGGCGGAGACGTCTCCACGGATCATGCCCTCGATCGCCACGTTACGCTTGATGATTTCGGCTGTGTAATCTTCATTATACTTTAGACCGGCATCTGCGAGGACCTGTGCCGGTCCGAGCTGCTGCGAAGTAGAGCCAACTTCACCGAAGGCTACCTTCTTGCCCTTGAGATCGGCGAGCGAGTTGATGTCGCCATCCGCCATCACGACGACCTGCGCGAAGTAGTCCGGGCGGTGCCAGGCAACGACGGGCTTGGCATCGGTCAGAACCTTGAACACCACATACTCGGCAGGACCGGTCAAAACGAAATCAACCTGCTCGGCGCGCATTGCTTCTACAGCGGCAGTGCGATTGCTGACGGGCGTAAACTCGATCTCGAAGCCCGTTGTCTTCTCGAGTTCCGCGACGAAACCTCCGTATTCTCTTTGCAGTTGTTCCATGCCTTCGACGTCGGTGACGGCGAAGCGGATGGTTTCGGCGGATGCCGTTGAAGTCAGCAGGCCGGCAGCAAGCGCCACGCCTGAAATCCAGTTCCAGATTTTCATTGTGCATATCTCCTGAATGCAAGCAAAGCCCAATCACCAACGTTTCATGACACTGTCATGAAGATGGGCGAGTTCTCCGCTGCAAGATGGAGATAGAAATGCCGCTGGACGTTAAGGCCACCCAGGAAATTACGATACGTGGCGGGCTCTGCCTCATTTTGGGGGAGGGCCTCGTGCCAGCCGATATCGAGTGCAGTGGCGGGGTCATCAACAGGATCACCCGCAATCCGCAAAAGGGCGCGGCAGGAATCGATGCGGCTGGATGCCTGGTTCTTCCCGGCATCGTCGACATTCACGGCGATGCGTTCGAGCGGCAGATCATGCCGCGGCCCAAGACGATTTTTCCGCTTGATATCGCGCTGTGCGAAACCGACCGGCAACTGGTGGCAAACGGAATCACGACGGCCTATCACGGTATCACGGTGTCATGGGAACCGGGCCTCAGGAGTATCGGGCAGGCGATGCGCATCATTGATGCGCTGGACCGGCTCGAGCCAGAATTTCATTCCGATAACCGCCTCCATATCCGGTGGGAAACTTTCGCCATCGATGAGACCGGTGAAGTCGAGGCGATGTTACGGCGCGAAAAGAAGCCGTTGCTGGCCTTCAACGATCACACCTCAATGTCCCTTTCGGGCAGGCGCGAGAATGTCAAACTTCAAGGCTCGGCGGAACGGGCCATGGTGGACTTGGAGATCTATCGCGGGTTGCTTAATGCAGTCGCAGAGCGCCAGAGTGAAGTCGCCGGGGCAGTTAAAAGCATGAGCGCCGCCGCTCGGTTTCACGGCGTCCCCATGCTGTCGCACGATGACCACAACGTGGAGATGCGAGGCTTCTATCGCAACCTTGGTGTTGCCATTGCGGAATTTCCATTGAACAAGGAAACCTTGGAAGAAGCAGCGGCCAATGGCGATGACATTGTGCTGGGTTCACCCAATGTCGTGCGCTGCGGCAGTCACAATGGTGCAATCGGAGCCGAGGACGCTGTCAGGCGCGAGATGTGCAGCATTCTGGCGTCTGACTACTATTATCCCGCACCGCTGGCCGCAGCCTTGGCTCTTGTTGAACGTGACGTGCTGCCGCTCGAGCGGGCTTGGGAGCTGGTCAGTGGCGCACCTGCGCGGGCCTGCGGGTTGACTGACCGTGGTTATATCGCGGAGGGTATGCGCGCAGACCTGATCGTGCTGCCGGAACTGCGGCGGCGCCCCTCTGCGGTTTTGAGCAACGGAAGGCTCGTCTATTCCGCGCCCTAGATCGTCGTCCGGGCGTTTCCTGCTATGGCGGTGCGGAGCCTTGTCGAGATCAGGTCGATCACCGATACGGTCATCAGGATCATAATGATGATGAAGCACACGGTTTGCCACTCCAGTGTGCGGATCTGTTCGGACAACTGCAGGCCGATGCCGCCTGCACCGACGATTCCGATGATCGTGGCTGAGCGCGTGTTCGATTCGAAATAATAAAGATATTGGCTGATCAGCACTGGCGCCACTTGCGGCAGGATGCCGAAGCGGATGGCATGAAGCCGCGATCCGCCAGACGCCACAACTCCTTCCACCGGTTTCCTGTCGGACGCTTCAATGGCTTCGGAGAAGAGTTTCCCGAATGAACCGATATCGGAGATCGCTATGGCCAGAACACCGGCAAAGGGTCCAAGTCCAACGACGTTGATCCAGATCAGGGCCCAAACCAGAGTGTCCACGCCGCGCAGGGTATCAAAGGAGCGGCGGGCGAAGAAGCGCAGTATCTGGGAAAATGTCGTATTGTTCGCGGCAAGGAAGCTGAGGGGCAGGGCGATGACGGCAGCAAGCATCGTGCCGAGGAAGGCGATGGCTACAGTTTCGCCGAGGGCCTTGAGGAGACGGAGCAGATTCGCGGTGTCACCCCAGCTCGGCGGGAACATGAGGGTGACGAAGTTGCCCAGATTTGCAACACCTTGAAGGAACTTGGTGATCGAAAATCCGAGGTGCCACAGGCCGAATGCCAATAGCGCCAAGGCAGCGGCAGCAAGGTAATAACCTGTCAGATCATTGCCCGCAAAGCTGGAGCGGTAGCGGGTGCGGAGTGCGGTTTCCTCAAGCGCGTTGTATCCGTCGTCGCTTGTCATGTCAGTGTCCTTGCGCGATGAAGCGGTGACGGATGCGTTCTGTGACGAGGTCGATCATGGCAACCGTTACGATGATGAGGAGAAGGATTGCCGAGACATCCGGGTAATAGAACTTGCGGATGGCCTCTATCAGGTCCTGGCCGATGCCACCTGCGCCCACGAAGCCCATCACGGAAGCACCGCGCACATTGATTTCGAAACGCAGCAGCGCATAGCTGATGAAATTGGCAAGCACCTGCGGCAAAACTGCAAAGCGCATGGTCTTCGTCCAGGATGCACCGCTGGATATGAGGCCCTCGACGGGCTTCTGGTCGATGTTCTCGAGAACTTCGTAGAAAAGCTTGCCGAGTGCGCCTGTGGTGTGAATGATGATGGCAAGAACGCCTGCGATAGGCCCCAGTCCGAAGGCCAGAACGAAGATCAGGGCGAAGACGAGTTCCGGCACGGTGCGGCAGAACTCAAGATAGCGCCTGACGGCAAAACGCAACGGTGCTGAAACGCCAAGATTTCCAGCAGCGAAAAAGCAGGCCAAGAAGCCGAAGATGGCACCGATCAATGTTGCGACGTAGGCAATCAGCAGCGTGTCTGCGAGGAGCTTCAGCCATTTTCCGATACCCCAGAACCAGCCGGGAATGTCGAACACCACGAGGCTGCCCTTGAGATCTCCAGAGTCCAGAATGAAGATGCGGCCGATGTAGTTCGCGAATCTGTGAATATTGGAAAAGAACCGCACCAGATCGACTTCCGCCATCCAACCCGCGATCAGGATGATGGCGGCAAGCATGGCTCCCGATATCAGGAACTGCTTGCGCTTCCGGGCTACCGTCGCCGCATAGGCAGACGAGAGGTTCTCGATCGTCCGGCGAGAGTCTGCCGCAGATGCTGTCATGATACCGCCAGAAGATCGGGGCCCGCGCGTGACGCAGGCCCCGGTTTATGTCTTATTGCTTGCGGAGCGTGTCGACGAACTTGTTAAGTTCTACGATGACATCATAGTCGGCATTGGTAGCAGGCGCCCAGGGCTGGGCTTCGCCGTCGGTCAGGACCTTGAAGGCTTCCGGA
>JBKJQU010000062.1:0-4103 GCA_046594995.1 Aestuariivirga sp. | reverse complement strand
TTCCATCGAAAGATCACGAATCGCTTCGCCGGCAAACTCGATGACCGAGCCGGTGCCGCCCGCGGTGCCGATTTCGCCGATGACGGCAAGGATGATGTCCTTCGCCGTCGAGTGCCTGGGCAGCTTGCCGTCCACCCGCACCAGCATGTTCCTGGCCTTCTTCTGGATCAGCGTCTGCGTGGCGAGCACGTGTTCCACTTCCGATGTACCAATGCCATGTGCAAGTGCTCCGAAGGCGCCATGGGTCGAGGTGTGGCTGTCGCCGCAGACAATCGTCGTGCCCGGCAGCGTAAATCCCTGCTCGGGGCCGACCACGTGGACGATCCCCTGTCGCTTGTCGCGCTCATGGAAATAGAGGATGCCGAATTCCTTGGCATTATTCGCCAGCGTCTCGACCTGGATGCGGCTTTCCGGCTCGGCGATGCCTTTGGTGCGATCGGTCGTCGGCACGTTGTGGTCGACCACGGCCAGCGTCTTTTCCGGGTGGCGCACCTTGCGGCCTGTCATGCGGAGACCTTCGAAAGCCTGCGGGCTCGTCACTTCATGGACGAGATGACGGTCGATATAGAGCAGCGCCGTGCCGTCCTCGGCCTCGTGGACCAGATGATCGTCCCAGATCTTGTCATAAAGCGTGCGCGGCTTGGCCATCGTCTTGAAATCCGTTCAGCGGTGAATTCGGGGGGTATTTAGCGTCTAGGCGTTCCAAGTCAAACCCCCATTCCCCACAACCTATTCCTGCCGCATTGGCATGGCGCGGGCGGACTGCTTCGCCGGAAGCCTTTCGTGCCCGGCAGGTCAGAGTCCGCTTCAGTCCGGATTTATTCTGAAATCCGCGCCCTCGGGCAGGGTCTGTCCGCCATCGACGATAATCGTCGTGCCGGTGATGTATGAGGAATCTTCGGAGGCGAGGAACAGCGCGCAATTGGCGATGTCGCGCGGGGTCCCCAAGCGTCCCAGCGGCACGGCGGCTTCCATCGACTTGATGAAGGCTTCCGAGCGGTGCATCTGCATGCCGGATGTGAGGATGTTGCCGGGCTCGATGCCGTTGACGGTGATGCCGTAGTTCGAGAATTCGAGTGCGGCTGCCTTGATGAAGCCGTTGATGCCGGCCTTCGAGGCCGAGTAATGCCCATGGCCCGGGCTCGTCACGCGGGGACCGGTAATGGAGGATGTGAAGACCATGCGGCCCGCGCGCTTCACCTTCATGTGAGGAAGCGCGGCACGCGCGGCAAGGAAAGTTCCTTTCAGGTTCACCGCCAGAACCCTGTCCCACTCGTCGGGCGAAATGTTCTCGATCAGCGTCCAGGGATAGATACCGGCGTTCTGCACCAGAATATCAAGGCCGCCGAAGCCGTCGATCGCCGTCTTTACCGCACGCTCCGCATGGTCCATGCGCGAGATGTCGGTCTCGATGAAAAGGCCATTGAGGCGCCTGGCCGTCTCATTTCCGGCTTCCACTTCCGTGTCGGCGATGACGACTTTCGCGCCTTCTTCCACAAAGCGCTGGGCGATGCCTTCGCCGATGCCGCGTGCCGCGCCGATCACCAGCGCCACCTTGCCTTCAAGTTTTGCCATTATGCGAACCTCCGGCGGATCTGCAGTTTCAAGGTGTCGAGCAGCACGGCGGCCAGCACCAGCATGCCCTGGATGATCATCGTGAACTGGGCAGGGACACCCATGAGATTGATCGCTGTATGTATGGATGAAAGCAACAACGCGCCTGCAAAGACCCCTGGCAATTTGCCAACTCCACCCTTCAGGGATACGCCGCCGATGACCACGGCAGCAAAGGCCTGAAACAAGAGTCCCGTTCCGAGATTGGCCGAAGCGCCGGATGTCCGGATGGCAAGTATCCACCCGGCTACTCCGGCGATCGCGCCAGCCACCACGAAAACCATCAGGGTCAATCTCTTGACGCGGATGCCGGAGCGGAACGCAGCGACTGGATTTCCCCCAATAAGATAGATGTGGCGGCCAAAAGGCGTGCGGGCCATTACAAAAGAGAAGACAGTGAAACAGGCAATGGCGAACCACGCAATCAGCGGAATGCTGAGCACGTGTTGAATTCCTATGAAACGGAGCGCGTCTGGCAGGCCTTGGGCGGAGCGTCCGCCAGAGACTGCCAGCACCAGGCCCCGGACCCAGATGAACGATGCGAGTGTCACGATGAAGGGTTCCATCCCAAGACGGATCACGAAGAACGCATTGGTCAGTCCAACCGTGCCGCCAATGGCAACCGCAATCATCAGCGAGACTGGTATGACCAGCCAGGCAGGAACAAAGCCGATGTCCATTCCAAGGCCGCTGTCACAGAACAAGATAGCGATGGTCATTGCTGACAGTGCGAGGCTGGATTCGACCGATAGATCGATCTGCCCTGCTATGATGACGATGGCCAGCCCAATCGACATCACACCGAGATACGATGATTGTTCGATAATATTGCCAAATATGCCGATCTGGAAAAAATTCGGAATGAAGATCGAGAACACGATCAGCACGAAGGCCAGCATGAACCACACGAGGTGGTCGAGCACGAATTCGGCAATGGCCCGCTGGCGGGGAGAGGTCATGAGAGATCCGTGATGAGATACATTTCCCTCTCCCCTTGCGGGAGAGGGTGTCATGCGGCACGCATGCCGGGTGAGGGGCTTGCCATGGGTCCACCCCTCATCCGGCGCGGTCCGCGCCACCTTCTCCCACAAGGGGAGAAGGCAGGCGCGAAGTTGTCAGATCATTCCACCGGCATGATCTTGTCGGCAGGCGCTTTCAGGTTGCCCCAGAAGCGTGGTTCGTCGACGTTGTCCTTGGTGATCGCGGCGCCGGGAATCTTGATGTTCGGGCCCCAGGCCTCGATCGTCACCGTCGATTCAAGGCCCAGCACATTATAAGTGCCAGCCTTGATCTCCTGCTTGTTGACGATCTTGTCGGCAAACATCGCAACGGCCGCGGATTGCGCATAAAGCGGCTGCTCGACTTCGACATTGAGCCAGCCCTTGCGGATGAGATCGAGGCCGACGGGTGCGCCGTTGGACGACATCATCATCACGTCGCCCGGCTTTTTGCCCTTGGCCTCGAGAGCGGCGACTGCGGCGACCGACAAATGCGCGGCATGGAGGAAGATCAGATCGATATCAGGATTTGCCACAATCTGGTCAGACACGATCGTGCCGGCGTTGGACGCCTCCCATTGCATGGCGGGCAGCGAGATGATCTGGGCGTCAGGGAACTCCTTCATCTTCTCCTCGAAGCCCTGCTGGATGTCGAGCGTATAAGGGTCCGCCGGATCGCCCAGCACCTGAAGGATCTTGCCCTTCACGGCGCCGTTCTTTTCCTTCAGCATGCGCTGCGCTTCGCCTGCCGCAACGTAGCCGATCTCGATCGTGCCGGCGACGGAGGTGAAGTCCGACGGCGTTGCCTTGATCTGGCGGTCGAACTGGACCACCGGAATGCCAGCGGCGCGCGCCTTCTCGATCGAGGGCACGAGCGCGTTGAAGTCGACAGCGGCCAGAACGATGGCCGAGGGCTTCAGCAGGATCGTGTCGTTCATCTGGCTCTGCTGCAGGTCGGTCTTGTTGTCGGCATTGAGCGTTACGACTTCATAGCCGACGTCGCCTAAAAACTTCGTCAGGGATGACACCGACTCGGTCTGGAACTCGTCCAGCAATGTGGGCACCATGTAGTAGATCTTGCCCTTGGACTGGGCATAGACCGGTGAGACGAGCCCTACCGCCGCGATGGCGATCGATGCCGTCAAAAGTCTGCGAATACGATTCATGAACGTCTCCTTTGCTGATGATAGTTAAAAATCATGGGCCATTCGGCCTCGCTTCTTGGGCGGTTCCATTGAAGGATTCGCCGGTGATCATGCGGACGACTTCATCCGGGCTGGTCTTCTTCGCCGCCACATCGCCTGCTACCAGCCCCTGGCGGATGACGACGATGCGGTCGGCCACCTGAAAGGCCTGCGCCATGATATGGGTGATCACCACGACACCGATGCCTTGCGCTGCAATGCGCGCGATCATGTCGAGGCCACGTTTCGTCTGTTCGACACCCAGTGCCGCGAAGGGCTCGTCGAGCAGCACCAGCTTGCCGCCCCA
>JBKJQU010000028.1:0-3191 GCA_046594995.1 Aestuariivirga sp. | reverse complement strand
CTCATCGCCAAGGCCTGTGTAACCATCCGCTCCGTCGGTGTTGTTCAACTGATCGGCCCACCAATGGCCGGGCTGGCGGCTGATCTCGCCGGCCTTGGCAATCATCGCCTGAATAAGTTCTTTGGTGATCTTCTTGTTGTCGCTGGCCACATCGGTAATCCGGGCGCCGTAGGCCAGCATCGCAAAGCGTTTCTCGTCGCTGAAGGCGTCGGAAAAGGCGAAATGGGTCTTGTAGCCCAAAGCGCTGGCCACCAGAGCCAGCGATATGCCCGTGGTACCAGCGGTGTATTCCACGACCGTGCCGCCGGGCGGCAAGCGGCCCGCCACCGCCGCCCGTTCGATAATCATCCGCGCCAGCCGGTCTTTCATGCTGCCGGTCGGATTGGCCGATTCCAGTTTGGCCACGATCCAGGCGCTGCCTTCCGGCACGATCTGGCGCAGCTCCACCAGCGGCGTGTTGCCGATGGCAGCGAGAATATGCTGCCCTTGCATCGTACCGTCCTCCCTTTGTCTGCCCCGGATCAGGGCGTCAGATCGAGTGCCGGAACCACCCGGCTGTAGGGCAGGCCCGCATCATCGTTCAGCCGTTTGACATCCGCGTCAGAGGCGGCGTCGAACAAACACATGCAGCGTCCGTCCGCGGGGGCAAAAGTCGAGCGGATATATTTGATGTCGGTGCCAGCGGCGGACATTTTCTGCGCCATGCTGATCGCGGCTTTTTGTGCCCCGCCTAGATCATCCATACTGATGCCTTTGAGATCGCGTTCTACCATGAAGACTGACATGTTCAGGTTCCTTTCACATTAAGTGCGCCACCAGCTTGGACAGATGTGGTCCGATTGGGAACGACCGTGTAGTAATCAATTGATAGCCTCAGGTTATGGAAGACTGTGCTAAACTGCCGTGAAGCGTCCCAGATTTTGAGGGCCTGCAATGGAGATGTTTCAGGTAAAATATGTGCTGGCGGCGGCACGGCTGCTAAACTTTACCAAGGCGGCGGCCTTCTGCAACGTCTCGCAACCCGCTTTGACCAAGGCGGTGAAAACGCTGGAAGCTGAACTCGGCGCCCAGGTGTTTCATCGCGAGGGCAAGAAAATCCTGCTCAGCGATTTCGGTAGATCTCTGCTGCCGCATCTGCAGCATATCCTGCATGAGACCGAGGCTACCCGGAACCTCGCCAGTAATTTCCGCTTGCTGAATAACGTGCCGATCCGGCTGGGGGTGATGTCGACTATCGGGCCGGTGCGATTGTCGCGATTTCTGTCCAAGTTTCAAACTGACTATGACGGCGTTGAAGTTGCGGTTACCGAGGCCAGCGCCGATGACCTGAAACGCCAACTGGAAAGTGCCGAGCTCGATTTGGCGGTGTTGAACGCGATGGGCGATGCGCGGGGCAGCTTCTCGGTATATGACCTTTACAACGAACGCTATGTGGTGATTTTTCCGCCCGACCATCGGCTGGCGAACCTGAACGCCGTCAAACTCAGCGACTTGTCAAACGAGCCCTACGTCGACCGACTGTCCTGCGAGTTGCGCGAGATGGTGATGGCGGTCTGCGCGGCCAACGACGTCACGCTCTATGCCCGATTCCGCTCCGAACGTGAGGATTGGGTGCAGGCCATGGTGCTGGCGCGCATCGGTTTTGCCTTCATGCCTGAATGCTCAGTGACCCTGCCGGACTTGTTGCAACGTCCGCTCATCGAGCCTCAGGTTAGCCGCACAATCTCGCTGCTCAGTGTGCCGGGGCGGCCCTACAGCCCAGCCACCGCGGCTATGGTCAGGGCAGCGAAGTCTTTCCCGTGGCCGGGGTAGTCAATCCGATTGGCGTATAGGTCCTGGTGCTGACAAGTTACCGCAGGATGGGCGTGTATGCGTCGGCTACAGGCGCCGTTATTATCGAGCAACGGCTGCTACTCATGAGCAGGCTGAACGGATGCATACCGTCGAAGGTGTGACGACACCAGTCGGGACTGTCAGGAATCTTGTGTCCGGTGCCATAGTGCTAAAGACGAGAGACTCACATGGCGATTGATAAGGCACTACGACCCAAACCGTTCGCTGGCCTAACTAATGGGTTCTCACTCATCCACATGGTCGCCCGCACTTCGCCAAACCACGTTGTTAGATCAGAAACATAGCCGATTCATGCGATTCGAGAACATTCCGGACGGACGCTTAGACCGAATTGTCGATTTCTACCTCTGCTTCACAGTTCACGGGCGCATCAAGGGGCAACATCATGCCAATCGACGATCTTGCATGCATACCCACCTCATCGCCGTACAGTGACAGGATTAAATCAGAATAGCCATTGGTTACCCTCGGTGTCTCGTTGAAGCCAGGTGCAACATTGACCATTGCAAACACGCGGAGCCATGCGGTGACCCGATCAAGATCGCCCAATGCGCGCTTCAAACTGCCAAGGTGTGCGAGCGCGACCAGGCGAGCCGCGGCATAGCCCTCCTCGGCAGATACATCTCCTCCGACCTTGCCCAGCGGCATCGCAATGCTGCCGTCGGAATTCTGAGGAATGTGGCCTGAAATGTAAGCGCGATTTCCTCTTACCCTTACCCATGTAAAAGGAAATTTCAGATGAGAGGGGCCTTTGAAAGGCTCGGGCAGGGCGAGCCCCATGGCATTAAGGCGTGCTTCGATGCGGGCCATGTCACGGCACCTTCTCGTTCATTTCGGGGTGGAGGATCATGCTTTCTTGAGCTGTCGGCTCGTTGCGGGAGCCAATAAAAACGGCTGGTTCGCTGCCCCGATTCACGGCAACATGGAGAACATTAGCTGGGATGAACAGATAATCTCCGGGGCGGCACATCTGACAGTTCTCGAGATTGTGGCCACTCCACAGTTCTACTTCGTTGCCACTCATCATGTAAAAGGCCGTCTCATGTTGTTCGTGGACATGAGCGGAGGTGCGCTGCCCCGGTTCCAGAGTGACAATCCCCAGCCAGAGGCTTGTGGCACCAACAGTCTCGGCGCTGATGCCGGGATGATAGATACTGCCTTGCAGCGAGCGATAGCTGCTACTGCCGCTAACCACACTGGCGGTGTTCAGTTCGCTTCGGGTCGTGAGAGTTTCCATGTCGGGCTCCATGAGTGAAGATGCCCGGAGTTAATGCAGCCAATGCAGCCTTTATCTCCTTTGGCCTACGCCTAAATCTTCCCAAAAGCCATGAAATGCG
>JBKJQU010000419.1:0-3298 GCA_046594995.1 Aestuariivirga sp. | reverse complement strand
GATGGAGTAATCCCATGGCTGACCTTCGTTCGAACCTCATCGGCATCACGTCGCCCAATCCGTTCTGGCTCGCATCCGCGCCGCCAACGGACAAGGAATATAACGTGGTGCGCGCCTTCAAGGCGGGCTGGGGCGGCGTCGTCTGGAAGACGCTGGGCGAGGAAGGGCCGCCGATCGTCAACGTCAACGGGCCGCGCTATGGCGCGATCCACGGCGCAGACAGGAGACTCCTTGGCCTCAACAACATCGAGCTGATCACCGACCGGCCGCTGGAGGTGAACCTCCAGGAAATCAAGAAGGTCAAGCGCGAGTGGCCGGATCGCGCCATGATCGTGTCGATCATGGTTCCGTGTACGGAGGAGTCCTGGAAGGCGATCCTGCCGCGCGTCGAGGAGACGGGCTGCGACGGGATAGAACTCAACTTCGGCTGCCCGCATGGCATGAGCGAGCGCGGCATGGGTGCCGCCGTGGGGCAGGTGCCCGA
Source organism: Aestuariivirga sp. (assembly GCA_046594995.1). GTDB lineage: Bacteria > Pseudomonadota > Alphaproteobacteria > Rhizobiales > Aestuariivirgaceae > Aestuariivirga. The sequence goes on along the minus strand of JBKJQU010000419.1, from coordinate 2,814 downwards.
ATACATCGAGATGGTGGCACGCTGGTGCAAGCAATACTCGCGCATGCCGGTAATCGTGAAGCTGACGCCCAACATCACCGATATCCGCCATCCGGCGCGCGCGGCGAAGAAGGGCGGGGCGGATGCCGTGTCGCTCATCATCACCATCAGTTCGATTGTCTCGGTGGACCTCGACAATTTCGCGCCGGTACCGACGATCGACGGCAAGGGCAGCCATGGCGGCTATTGCGGGCCGGCGGTAAAGCCCATCGCGCTCAACATGACGGCCGAGATTGCGCGCGATGTGGAAACGCGCGGGCTTCCGATTTCAGCGATCGGCGGCATCACCACCTGGCGCGACGCGGCCGAATTCATCGCGATGTCGGCTGGCACCGTGCAGGTCTGCACGGCGGCGATGACTTATGGCTTCCGCATCGTGGAAGAAATGAAGTCAGGCCTTTCCCGCTGGATGGATGAGAAAGGCTATGCCACAATCGAGGACTTTCGCGGGCGTGCGGTTCCGAACGTGACCGACTGGCAGTACCTGAACCTCAACTATGTGACGAAGGCCAGGATCGACCAGGACCTCTGCATCAAGTGCGGACGCTGCTATGCGGCCTGCGAGGACACCTCGCACCAGGCCATCATGAAGGAAAAGGACGGCAAGCGTCACTTCGAGGTGATGGATGATGAATGCGTGGCCTGCAACCTCTGCGTCGAGGTGTGCCCGGTCGACAGCTGCATCACCATGGAGCGGCAGACGGAGGGCGTGGACCCCCGCACCCACAGGAAGATCGACCCGGCCTATGCCAACTGGACGACGCACCCCAACAACCCCATGGCGCTGAAGGCCGCAGAATAGACGTTAATCCTATGCATAGGGGGTGATGGGGTGTAACAGTCCCCGCACCATTGCGCCCCCAACTCTTGCCCAGGTGGCGAATAAGAGAGTATATGATTTCATGCATGGATCATCGCCTTACGTCCTGCCCGACGTACTTCAGGGCTGCGATACCTGCTCTGTGCGCCATCAGGCCGTTTGCGGCGCGATGGACGACACGCAGATCCAGAAGCTCGCGCGGATTGCCCACCGCAAGAAGGTTTCAGCCGGTCAGACCATCATCTCCGACGAAGAACCCGTGGACTTTTTTGCAAATATTGTCTCGGGCGCCGTCAAGCTGACAAAAACGCTGCCCGATGGCCGCCAGCAGATCGTGGGACTTCTGTTCGCGCCAGACTTTCTCGGCCGGGCCTACTCCAAGAGCAATCCCTATACGGCCGAGGCCGCTACGGATGTCGAGATCTGCACCTTTCCGAATGCCGCCTTCGAACGGCTGGTGGGAGAATATCCCGGGCTGCAGCAGCGGCTGTTCCAGCACACGCTCGACGAACTCGATGCGGCGCGCGACTGGATGCTGCTTCTGGGCCGCAAGACGGCGGAAGAAAAGGTGGCGAGCTTCCTCTATATGCTGGCGCGACGCAGCCTGATGACCGGCTGCCAGTACAAGGGCACACCTGGAACCTCTGCCTTCGAACTGCCACTGACGCGGGCAGACATGGCAGATTATCTGGGCCTCACCATCGAAACGGTCAGCCGCCAGCTGACGAGACTCAAGACTGCCAACGTCATCCGTCTCAGCACCAACAGACTGATCATGGTGCCAGACGTTGGCAGGCTGGCACATGCTGCCGGACAGGATGACAGCCGGCATTGATCCGGGTCAAAGACCCCAGCAGCCTCATTCGGCATAAGTGATGAAACGAACGAGGACGAAGCAATGACCTACAAGACAATTCTTGTTTCCCTGAACGAAGTGGGCCGGGTGGCTGAACTTACCAGCGCCGCAGTCAGTCTCGCGCGTGAAACCGGGGCGCATGTCTCCGGGCTCTATGTGATTCCCGCCGTGCAGGTCTATCCTTCGGTGGGTTTTGAGGCGGCACCCCAGGTGTTCGAAGGCAACCGCACCTATTTCAAGGACAATTCCGCGCGGGTGAAGCAGGGCTTCGAGGACGCGATGGCGCGCGAAGGCCTGCCGCATGATTTCCATCTGATCGATGCGCGCACGCCGGTGATCGCGGATGAAGTGATCACGCAGGGGCGGAGTTCCGATCTCATTGTCGTCTCGGCGACGAACCCCGATGAAATCACCGGCGTGGAGCGCGACTTCGTCGAGCAGCTGGTGATGTCGGCGGGGCGGCCGGTGCTTGTCCTGCCCAGCAAGGGCAACGCGAAGATCTCGCTCGACGATATCGTGCTCGGTTGGGATGGCGGGCGCGAAGCGACGCGCGCGGCCTTCGACGCGCTGCCGCTGCTGAAGCTTGCAAACAAAGTGCGGATTGTGCGGATCGATCCGCAGAAGGACCCGGCGCTGCGCGGCAGCGTTGCCGGAGCCGATCTGGCGGAGACGCTGTCCCGCCATGGCGTGAAGGCAGAAACCCAGGGTTATCCAACCGATGGCATGGATGAGGGCCAGGCCTTGATGCGCTGTGCTGACGACAATGGCTCGGGCCTCATCGTGATGGGCGCTTATGGCCACTCGCGGCTGGCTGAGTTCATCTTCGGAGGCGCCACCCGCTTCGTGCTCACACGGCTGACCCGTCCCGTTCTGATGTCGCATTGAGGGCTTGAACCATGCTGACCAAGATCAGACTTGAACTGGCGCGCGACCACGACCACCCGGCAGGCTCCGCGGCCGTGGGTTACGAGTTTGCGGCGCCCCTCGACAAGGATGGAAAGATCGATCCGGATGAATGGCACAAGCGGCGCGCAAATTGCCGCGTGCGCCGCTTCCGGCCACAGGAGGCCGACGATATCGGCCACCTGATCCGCAAGCC
>JBKJQU010000371.1:0-5909 GCA_046594995.1 Aestuariivirga sp. | reverse complement strand
GGGTTGATGCCGGTCTGGCTCACGAATTTCCGGTAGGGCTCCATCTCGGGCTTCGGAATGAAATCCGAATGCACGATATCGAAAATGTCACCGAAGTGATGCGTGATGCCGATCCTTTTCAGCACGCGCTCCGCATGGGCCACCGTGCCGTTGGTGAAGATCAGCTTTCTACCGGGCAGCGCATGAAGCGCCTCGTCCAGCAACTGGTTCGGCGAAATAGGTGTATGGTCGATGTCGTGCACATAATCGAGGAAGGCATCGGGCTCGATACCATGCTCGGTCATCAGTCCACGGAGGGTTGTTCCGTATTTGTAGAACATCTGCTTCTGGCGGAGCTTCGCCTCGGCATATTCAACGTTCAAAAGCTTCGAGACGAATTCGCCCATCTTGACGTCGATCTGATCGAACAGCCTGCACGATGCCGGATAGAGCGTGTTGTCGAGATCGAAGACCCAGGTATCGACGTGGGCAAATCCTCTCATACGCCAGTCCTCGAAATGCGCGTGCCCACGCCATGAGGGGTGAGCAACTCCAGCAGCACGGAATGCGGTACGCGGCCATCAAGGATGATGACGCCCTCGACGCCTGACTCCACAACGGAAGCGGCGCTCTCGACCTTGGGGATCATGCCGCCGGTGATGGTGCCGTTGGCGATGAGATCGGCCAAGTCTCCCACCTTCAATTCGCTGATGAGGTTCTTGTCCTTGTCGAGAACGCCCGCGACATCGGTCAAGAGCAGCAGGCGCTTGGCCTGCGTGGCGGTGGCAATGGCACCCGCCGCCGTATCGGCATTGACGTTGAAGGTCTCGCCCTCCCAGCCCACGCCCACGGGTGCGATCACCGGAATCGCATCGCTCTTCATGATGGTCTCGAGAATCTCGGTGTTGACGCGCACCGGCTCGCCCACAAAACCGAAGTCGATCTCGGTGACGACGCCCGTCACAGGGTCGGTCTTCTTCTTCGTCAGCTTCTCGGCGATCAGCAGGTTGCCGTCCTTCCCCGAAATGCCCACGGCGCGGCCACCCGCCTGCTGGATCGAGGCGACGATGGATTTGTTGATCGAGCCTGACAGCACCATCTCGACGACCGACATGGTCTCGGCATCGGTCACGCGCAGACCCTCGCGGAACTCGGCCTTCACTTCGAGCTTGTCCAGCATCCGGTTGATCTGAGGGCCCCCGCCATGAACCACGATCGGGTTCAGCCCACACACCTTCAGCATCACCATATCGCGCGCGAACTGATGTGCGAGTTCGGGGTTGGTCATGGCGTGGCCACCGTATTTCACGACGATGATCTGGTCGTCATAGCGCTGCAGGAAGGGCAACGCCTCGGACAGGATTTGGGCAGTCGTGCTGATATTGTCCATGGGCGCTCTTTCCGGTCAATCGGCAGCGCCATACAGGACAACAGCGCGGCTTGCAAAGGGGTTAGAGAAGCCCCGCGATCTCGGCGCGAAGCTCCGGAATTCCGGTAGCCTTTTCGCTCGATGTCGCATGCACCACGGGGAAAGCCGCCGGGTGCTTCCTGATCGCCGCTTCGACCTTCTCATGCACCTCTTCAAGCTCGGCGGGCTTGATCTTGTCGATCTTGGTCAGCACCAGCTGATAGGTGACGGCGGAATCATCGAGCAACTCGAACATCTCCTCGTCGGCTTTCAGAATGCCATGGCGCGAGTCGATCAGCACGAAGGCGCGCGTCAGGCCCGGGCGGCCGCGGAGATATCCCCTCAGCACGGATTGCCAGCGCTTGACGTCGGCCTTGGACGCCTTGGCATAGCCATAGCCCGGCATGTCGACCAGCGTCATCGCCTCGTTCACGTTGAAGAAGTTGAGTTCCCGCGTGCGGCCCGGCGTGTTGGACGCCCGCGCCAGTTCGGTCATGCCGGTGAGCGCATTGATGAGCGATGATTTGCCGACGTTGGAGCGGCCGGCAAAGGCGATCTCGACGCCCTTGGACGGCGGCAATTGCTCGAGCTTCGCCACCCCCAGCAGAAAGCGCGACGGGCCACCGAAAAGCCGGCGGCCCGCATCGATCTGGTCGGAGGTGAACTCGATGCTCAACTTGCAGCCTTCTTCTTCAGGAACGGCAGGCTGTCCCTGATGTTGCCAAGGAAGTCGATCTCGACGCCATGCCGCTTCATGATGAAAGACTGCTGCAGGATCGAGAGCGTGTTGCTCCAGGCCCAGTAGATGACGAGGCCCACGGGGAAAGTGCCGAGCATGAAGGTGAAGATCACCGGCATCCAGTTGAACAGGCTGGCCTGAATGGGGTCCGGCGGCGTGGGGTTCAACCGCATCTGCATCCACATGGTGATGCCCATGATGATCGGCCAGACGCCGATCAGCAGCATGTCGGGCACCGTCCAGGGAATAAGCCCGAAGAGATTGAACAGGCTCGTCGGATCGGGCGCGGAGAGATCGTGGATCCAGCCGAAGAACGGCGCATGGCGGAGTTCGATCGAGGTCAGGATCACCTTGTAAAGGGCGAAGAAGATCGGGATCTGCACGACGACGGGCAAACAGCCCGACAGCGGCGAGACCTTCTCGCGCTTGTAGAGCTCCATCATGGCCTTCTGCTGGGCCATCTTGTCGTCGGGAAATTCCAGCTTCAGCTTTTCCATCTCGGGCTGCAGCTTCTTCATCTTGCTCATCGAGGCATAGGACTTGTTGGCGAGCGGGAAGACCACCGCCTTCACCAGCAGGGTGGCGATCAGGATGGCGATACCGAAGTTGCCGACGAGGCCTTTCAGGAAATCGAGCAGATAGAAGAACGGCTTGGTCAGGAAATAGAACCATCCCCAGTCGACCATGTAGTCGAAGCCCGCGATGCCGAATTTTGCCTCGACCGCATCGATGGTCTTCACCACCTTGGCCCCCGCGAAAAGCCGGTCCTGATAGGAGGCCGATGTGCCCGGCTGGATGACGAGCGCATCCTTCGCCAGATAATCGGTCTGGTAGAGATCGCGCGCACCGGACTTCACATGCAGGAAGCTGGTCGTCACTGCTTTCGACTGGTCGGGGATGATGGTTGCCGCCCAATACTTGTCGGTGAAGCCCAGCCAGCCGCCGGTTGAATCGATCCGGGTGGCCTCCTTGGCTTCGGCCACGTCCGAATAATGGATTTCCTGAAGGCCATCGCCCAGCCAGCCGATCATGCCTTCGAAGAACACCCAGAAGCCCGCGACGGTGGGCGTATCCTGCCGCTGGATGCGGGCATAGGGGATGAGCGCCACGGCGGTGGGCGATTTGTTCTCGACCGTCTGCGTGACGGTGAAGACATATTCATCGCTGATCTCGATCTTGCGCAAGAAGACGAGGCCCCCGCCATTGTCCCAGGAGAGGACGACGGGGTTGGCGTCGGTCAGCACCGCGCCCGGAGGGGCGGACCAGACCGTCTTGGAATCGGGAAGCTTCGCCACAGTGCCAGTCGCGCCGACGAGCCCCTGCTCGGCGAAGAGCGCCCCCGGCGTTCCGGCGGGCGAGAGGAAGGTGATCGTCGGGCTCTTCGGGTTGATCGTCTCGCGGTACTTCAGAAGGTGCAGGTCGTCGATCTGCGCGCCGGCGAGGTTGATCGAGCCTGAAACCGATGGCGTCTCGATCTTGAGGCGCGGCGTGGCGGCCAGCGCATCGTCGCGGGTCACGGGTGTCACGCCCGTGGTGCCGGGAACAGTGCCGTCGGGCTGTGTCGTGGTGGTGGTCGTCGTCGTCGTGGTGTCGGTCTGCACCAGCTTTTCCTGCAGCGGTGCGGCATAGAAATATTGCCAGCCAAAAATGATCAGCATCGACAGAACGATGGCAAGAATGAAATTCTTGTTGTCGTAGTTCATGGTGTTCCCTTGTCCGCCACTTGCTGTGACGTGCGGTGCAGCCGTTTCAAGGCGGAATTGAGGTCTTGCTCGAGATCGCAAAAGGGCCGGTTGAGCGACGGGGCCCGCCCGATCAGCACATAGTCATGGCCGGGCTTCGCCAGGGCATCGAGCCCGAGGCGCGCGATCTCGCGCAGGCGGCGCTTGATGCGGTTCCTGACCACGGCATTGCCGAGCTTCTTCGTGCAGGTAAATCCAACGCGCGAGGGCGCATCGTCCTTGCGGTCGCGCGCCTGCACCACCATGCCCGGCATGGCGGCATAGACGCCCTTGGCGGCGGCAACAAAATCCTGCCGGCGCTTCAGGCGTTCCATGGCTTTGAAGGCCCGGCCCTTAGGCCGAGAGACGCTTGCGGCCCTTGGCGCGGCGGCGGGCCAGAACATTGCGGCCGCCAACAGTGGCCATGCGCGCACGGAAACCATGGCGGCGCTTGCGGACAAGCCTGGAGGGCTGAAAAGTGCGCTTCACGTTCTTAAACTCCGTTATCTGCCAAGATGCTTTCGCATATGGCCAATGTTTTCAATAACATACCGTGAAAATCGGCATGCCCTGACAGGATCGTTCCGACGCTTCAGGAATTGGACGCGGCTTATAGGGGGAAAAGCGTGGATAAGTCAACGCATGGGGTTTGGGGGTAGTGGGTCAGTCTGAAGTTAGCGGAGTGAACGAAACCTTAGCGCCCCGGCCGTGCATCTCTATTTCAAGAGATCGTGCTGCTTGATCAAAATGATATTTCTCTCTGGTCACCCTAAATTGGCGATCAATACTTGGGATGTGAATATTGCCAAGCGCATCAATCGCAACCAGGTTTTCGGATAAGTGCATTTGAGGAGTAATATTCGCTTTGAATGACACTCCATCTTTTCCCAGAGACCACGCGTCTAGGAATTTATGAAGTTCCTCTCGGTTGTCATCTTCTTTTGCTGAATAGTTCATGCCGATGCTCGCTTTCTGTATGTGCCGCGCTTGCGGTCAAACTTCTCTTCCTCCGCCTCAACCAGTGCCACGATGTCGCCAATCTCCCAAAGCTTTGATGACACGCCAGCGGCCACTGCAGGTGTGACCTTGATCTTGAAGTGCAGCTTCACAAAGTTATAGTACATCATGTACAAGGCGACGGCATAGGCGTGATTTGCGACCCTCTTTGAGAAACCATTCGTCAGGCGGGTGAAGCGGCGCATGTTCATCCGCATTGTGAGGTTGTAAAGCTCCACATAGGACGTGCTGACGTGTTTGGGATCGGGATCGCCCTCAATCCGGTTCTTGGGGTGGTGCCGATGCACTCAGCAGGGCTGTAGCGGCCCTTGGCGGCTTCCGGTGATGCGCCTTATACCTTGTGCAGGACCGCATAGTCAGTGTCGCCACCAAAGGCACCCTCAAACATCACGCCCTTCGCACGGTGCCTGAACTGTTCTCACGAGCAGGTGACACCCCCTATCGCCCTGAACTCCGATGCGTCATGTATGTTTTAAGGTTCAACGTCTCGAGACTTCATTTCATGACGGATCAATTCAGCATCATGCCGGGCCAACCACCAAACGCAGCCAGAGCCTTCCGGCAATGGCTTCCAGCCATCGTGCTCGTGTGCCTGATCGCGCTGGCCTATGGCTTCGGACTGCACCGTCATGTCTCGCTTGTCGCACTGGCCGAACACCGTGAGCAGCTGCGCCAGTATGTGGACAGCCATCTTCTTCTCTCGATCCTCGCCTTCATGGCGGGTTACATCACCATCGTGGCGCTGTCCATTCCGGGTGCCGCGGTCCTGAGTATTGCTGGCGGCTTCCTGTTCGGCTGGATGATCAGCGTTCCCGTCACCATCACGGCGGCGGTGATCGGCGCCATCATCGTGTTCCAGATCGTCAAGACGTCGCTTGGCGCGGCGCTGGCCGAACGGGCGGGTCCGCTGGTGCAGCGCGTGTCGCAGGGCTTCGCCGGGAATGCCTTCAGCTATCTTCTCTTCCTCCGGCTGGCGCCGGTGTTTCCGTTCTTCATGGTCAATGCGGTGGCGGGCCTGTGCCGCGTGCCGCTCAAAACCTTCATC
>JBKJQU010000277.1:0-5039 GCA_046594995.1 Aestuariivirga sp. | reverse complement strand
GCGCTTCGCAATCGCGCGCGACGCGCTCGATGCCGGATTTCACGTGCTGATGGAGAAACCCCCGACGCCGACGGTGGGCGAACTGGATGCCATAGCCGAACATGCGACGCTCAGGTCGCGCATCCTGTTCACCACATGGCATTCGCAATACAATGCGGGCGTCGATGAAGCGAAGGGTTTGCTTTCTGGCAAGACGGTGACGAAGCTACATGTCAGCTGGAAAGAGGATGTCCGTCATTGGCATCCGGGTCAGGACTGGATCTGGGAGCCGGGTGGCTTCGGCGTCTTTGATCCCGGCATCAATGCCTTCTCGATCGTCACCAAGATCATGCCGCAGCCGATCTTTGTTCAGTCTTGCGTTCTGAAGACCCCCAGCAACAAGTCCACCGCCATCGCGGCACAAATCCGGTTCAAGCCCTCATGGAACGGGGAAGCCGACCTGACTGCCGTTCTCGACTGGCGGCAGACGGGCGAGCAGAGTTGGAACATTTTCATCACTACAGCCGACGGATTAGACATCCAATTACTGAAGGGCGGAACCGAACTTCATTTGAATGGCACGCTCAAAACGTCAGCGCCGATGGCGGAATATGAGGGTATCTATGAGCATTTCGCGGCGCTGCTGAAGTCGGGAAAGTCGCACATCGATGGCGCACCGTTGCAGCTCGTCTCCGACTGCTTCATGCAGGGCCGCCGGGTCGAGACGGAAGCCTTTCTCTAACGCGCGCCAGCGTTTCGGCGGGCGTTCCGGAAGCATCGACCCGCGGCCAATCGAGACGGCCAAGATTATAGCCGAGCTGCATGTCGACGACGTCTGCCGTCGCATCCGAAGCATCGCCCCTGCGAGAACTGACGCGCGATTTCAGAATATCCGAGGGCGCATCGAGCCAGATGCCATGATAATCCACGCGCAGCTTTGCAGCAATTGAGGCTGCAATGCTGCGCTCGCCGTCATGCGCAAAAACTGCATCGAGCACGACGGAGTGACCAGCTGACAGCGCGGCTTCTGCTCGCCCGAAGCAGGCGCTGTAGACGATTGTCGAGGCCTGCCGCGAATATGACTGTAGTGGAAGCTTCTCCATCTCGTCTACACCTGCGAGAATTTTCCGCTCCATATCGCTCCGCACATGCAGCGCTCCTGGCGCGGCACCTACATGAGGCGCAAGTCCAGCAGCGAGCGTTGATTTTCCGCTGCCCGAGATCCCGCCCACGCATATCAAAACGGGCGGCTTCGGCTTGAGGTAAGAAATCGAGTCGCGGAAACTGTCGAGCGCCTGCCCGCGCTGGCGCAGCGAGCTGCTGATCGGCAATTCGTGGACGAGATCCGCCGTCACCAGCGCGCGCACACCTGCTCTGGTTGAGAGAAACAGGGGAAGCAGCGAGAGACCCGAAAGATCTTCCTCGGCGCGGCGCAAGTTCAGATAGCGGTTCATCACAATGTTTGCCGCAGCCTTCTCTCCATGACTCCAGAAATCCATCAGCAGGAAGGCGAGATCATAAAGCACGTCGATGGTCGCGATCTTTTCGCTGAACTCGATCGCATCAAAGAGCATCGGCTTTCCATGCTCGACGATGATGTTGCCCGCATGCATGTCTCCATGGCAGCGCCGCACCAATCCCTGCCCGCTCCGCTCATTCAGCAGCGAGCGTGTGCGCTTTAATGCCTCTTCATAGAGCGCATGGAATTCCAGCGTCTGCGATGGCTCGAAAAGATCGGTTGAATCGATGAAGGCTTTGGAAAGCTGCGCACCCAGCCCCATCATGATATCCGAACCGATCGCCTCGCGGCGCGGTGCTATCACGTGGGACTCCGCAATCATCGCGGCCAACTTCCCGGCGAGAGCCACATCGATGCCACCATGCTCCATCTTCCATGAAAGCAGCGCGTGGCTTCCGAAGCGCCGCATCACCAGCACCGGCTCGCCACGAACCTCGGCCACCTGCAAGTAGATGTCGGGCGCAAAGGGCCAATTGATCTCCAGCTCGTCTTCCAGAACCTTGCGGCGCTTTTCAACATCGGAGAAATCGAGATAGGGAAGCCTTACCGGCTTCTTGATCTTGAAGGCACGATTGCCCACAAGGAACACATCCGCCGCATGGGTTTCCACATGCTCCACATGAGCACCCGCAAAGCCCCATGTTTCTCCTTTTAGGAATGCTGCATCGACCATGCTGCTACAACTAGGCTCGCCGCCAGCTGTTTGCCTTGATTGGCATCAACTCCCGTTGCCGCACATTAGCCGCGGCGGCGTGTTCCTCGCGCGGCAGCACCTGCCGCTGCCGTGTCCACACCCTTGGCGAGTTGCGAGACGGGGCCAAGGCGCGCTTCGATCGCTTCCACGCTTGGCCGCTCGCCCCTGGTGTAGTTTTCGAGAGATTTCCGCATGGCAGCCAGATGCTCGGGGCTCGTCCCACAGCAGCCTCCGATGATCTTGGCACCCGCATCGAGCGCGATGCGCGCATAGTCTGCCATCAGTTCCGGGGTGCCAGTGTAATGAATGTGCCCATCAACATATTGCGGCACGCCGCAATTGCCCTTGGCCACGACGGCTGCATCGGGACGGGCTTCGGAAATGCCCAGCACGGTAGCTACGAGTTCGGAAGCGCCCACGCCGCAGTTGGCGCCAATCGCCACCGGTTGCACCGGCAGTAAAGCAGTTAGTGCGCCAAAAGCCTTGGGGGTGATGCCCATCATGGTGCGGCCGTTGGTATCAAAGCTCATGGTCGTGACAATGGGCAGCCCGGCGATGGCGGCGCCTTCGACGGCGGCTTTCAATTCTTCCTCGGAGGACATTGTCTCGATCCACAGCACGTCCGCGCCGCCCTCTTTGAGGGCCTTTGCCTGCTCTGAGAATGCGTTGGAGGCTTCTTCATGACTCATGCTGCCGATGGGCTCCATGATCTCGCCGGTCGGACCGATGGAGCCTCCGACATAGACCGGCCTATCCACAGCATCGGCTTCGGCGCGGGCATTCTTCGCGGCGGCGATATTGATCTCGCGGACCTGATCCTGCGCGTTGTGCAGCTTCAGGCGGTGACGGTTGCCACCGAAGGTGTTGGTCAGAATGATATCTGCACCCGCCTCGATGAACCGGCGGTGCAGGGAGCGTACCCGCTCGGGATGCTCGAAATTCCACATTTCCGGCGCATCGCCCGATTCGAGGCCCATCTGGAAATAGTTGGTACCGGTGGCGCCATCGGCCAAAAGCCAGGGGCGCGAGGCAAGGGCTTCGGTAAAGGTCGGGCGGGCCATGTGAACCTCTTCGGAAAAAGGAATATAAAGAAGTCTTTATATGTATGTCAGTGGCTTTGCCAAGAGGCAAATGCCGGTTCCCAAAGCAGCAGCGACATGCGGTCGTTTACCGGCCATGCGGCGGGCCGTTCGTTGCTGTCCCGCAACTTCGTCAGGCTGGCTGATAGGTCGGCAATATCCTCCCGCTTCAGGCGGGGCGCCCGATGCTCGCCCGCATCATCGGGCTGTCCGTGCGCACAAAGCAGCGTGACGGTGTCCGGCAAGACCGGGAGAAGCTTGTTAGCTGTATCCAGATAGGCCTTAAGGTCAGCACCGGGTATCTGGGCATAGAGCGGACCGGGGTAAAGGAAATCGGCGGCAAACAGAATGCCTGCGGCCACGTCCAGAAGTGAGATCGAGTCAGGCGAATGACCAGGCGTATGCAGAAGCTCGAGCATACGGCCGCCGAGATCGATCTTCATGCCGATGGAAAGCCACGCATTCACCTTCACAGGCGTCCATTTCATGCCTTCCCTGAAGCCGCGATAGAGATCGTCGCTGGCGTTCAGCCATCCGTTTTTCTCGCAATCCCTCAGGACAGGCAGATCGGCAATCGCAATACTGCGGAATTTTGCCAGTCCGCCCGTGTGGTCGAAATGCATGTGGGACGGCATCGCCGTCACAGGCAGTGTCGTCAGCGCACGGACGACTCTGGAAATGTCCCTCACGCCGGGACCGGTGTCGAACAGAACTGCCCGCTTTGTGCCGAGGATCAGGTAGTTCCAGTTGATCTGGTGGAAGCGCGGTTCGCCGATGGCGATGACGCCGGGAACCACCTCCTCGATTGCGAACCAGTCGTCGAACCAGCGAACACCATCGCTAAGCATCAGGCTGCCTTCGCGCCATAAAACAGCGTCACCACGTGTTGGGCCTCCGCAAAAAACAGCCAGCGTTCGAACACCGCTGCAACAATTGCAATAAGTGCTGCAAGAACCGCGACTGGCGGCGCGAGCACTGCGCCAAGCATCGCAAGAACCGCCAGCACCAGCATCAGGATCACCAGCCGCCGCAGCTTCGCGGCGTGCTTCCGCGCCACCACGTATCCCATCTCTTTCTGAATGTAGTTCTCAGATGTGTGCGGCACTTCCCACTGGCTCACCCTGCCGATGCGGCCAAGGCCGGTGGCATTTTCCATCGTGTGGTCGCGGGGAGCAGCATCGATCATCCGCCAGTAGGCGAATTTCAAAGCAACGACCACGACGAGCAGCGCCACGCCCACGATCACCTGAAAGTTCTGGAAGCGCCCGAACAGCGACGCAATCGCCGCAAGAAGCACAGCACCGGTCGCAAGGCTGAAGGCAAGATAGACCGGAACAGTCAAAAGATTGTTCCACGCGCGGATGGTCGTCAGCGTCGAATAGATCTTGCCGGTGCAATAGACGGTCACAAGAGCCATGATGCCGGTAATAATGCCGACCGGCGCGATCAATGCCGGTGCCTCGATGAGGCCCGACCATACGACGCCGAACAGCAGCGCCGGAATGTAAGTGATCACTGCAGCCACGCCCTCGCGCGAGAGCCACGACGACCGCCATTGTGAAAACGCGCGCCATGCCCGTTCCGGACGGCCGAGATGGAGGGTGGATGACAGCAGCCCGATGGTGATCAGCCCCAGGGCAATCACCATTGCGGTCAAGCCGAACCACAGGCTCGATGCCTGGCCGTGATTGAAACCGACGAGCCCCAGCAGCGCCAGCAATCCGTAGCCGGCGCCTGAGGCCGTGGTGAAAAGGATGACCGAATAGGC
>JBKJQU010000177.1:0-3937 GCA_046594995.1 Aestuariivirga sp. | reverse complement strand
CCTTCTTGGCAAGTGGCATGAAATGAAAGAGGCTACATCCCTGTGGCGTCTTTCAAACCTGGTTTAGAACTGGAGGCGGAACTGACCCGTTAGACCCCAGCCTTCAAGTCTCTCGCCGAACTGCGCATCGAACCGCAGCGTGCCTGCCATGTCGGGGCCAGGCGTTCCGGCGTCGGCCGCCTCAAGCAGGGTGAGACCGGCGCTGAACTGTCCGAAGGTGCCGACATTATCCATCTCGGTGTTCACATTGGTGCCAATGATGTTGACGGTCGCTTCCGGATTGTCGCCAAACTCGTGGAAGACACTTCCCGACGCGAAGGCCACAAGCCTCGTGGTGTCGGCAATCTCGATGACGTGCTGGGCTGTGAGGCTCGCAGTTGCCATGATCGAAAGCTGGTCATCGAAGCTGAATTTGCCGGACGGAGAGCTGAAGGAGTCAACGTCGGTCTTTCCAACCAGAACGCCCATGCCCGGGCGAATCTGTGTGCTGTCGCTGAGCGCAAACGTGTAAGCTGCGCCGACCGAGCTAGAGATCGTCGAGCCGTCAACCTGCGTGCCTGGCCTGACGGTCGTTATATCGGTATGCGACAGGTCGAAGCTATGCCAGTCGTAGCGCAACGTGTAATCGGCCGTGAAGCCGCTCTCGTGAATGAGCGTTGCATAGGCGCCCAGATAATTGCTGTCGAAATCAACAGACAAGCGGTCGGGCGTTCCAACCTGATTGCTGCTGCCCATCAAGTAGCCACCCATGATTCCGAAATGATAGGTGGAGCCGCTGCCGGTATCGCAGGATGCCATGTCGAGGCCGCTCTGGATGCCGACATAGTTGACTTCGTTGTCTGTCGCCAGATTTCCGGAACCGCCAGAGTAGTTATAGGAGCCCTTCGAATTGGTGTCGAGCTGGCCACCAGAGGCGCGCGCCCAGGTGCCGTAGCCCTTTCCATCAGAATCATCTCCCTTGCAGCGCGAGACGAGAGCGCTGATCGGCTTGTGGAAGATGGCCGAGATCGAGGACACGGTCGACGCGAGACCAGCGGCCACGCCGCCTGCCTTGTCGGCATCGAGAACGGATTCGTAATAGACGTCGCCACCGTCATTGCGGATGTAATAGTCAACAAAACCACCGTCGAACGTTCCGCCGATGAGTTGCGAAATGTTCACGCCGGCGTTGCTGCCAGCGGTGATGGCTGTGGTTGCCAAGCCATTGATGCTCACGCCGGCGTCGAAGGCCGCGCCGCTGTTCTCGACCACCACAAGTTTGCCCGGCAGCAGCCCCTTGCTGCCAGTCGTCACGAAGGCAACATCGAGGTTGAGGACACCGGACACTGCGTCGGCAGTGAGTGTGTCAGTTACCGGGGCCGGTCCCGTCAGCATGGTGTCCAGCATGACGCTGGCCGCAGCCGAGGATGTGAAGATCCCGTTGATGTCGATCGCGTCGCCATAGACGCCAGAGGCATTGGCAAGGCCAGTGCCAGCATTGTAGCTGCCCTGCTGAATATCGAGCGCGCCACCGGCGCCGTTAGTGAAGCCGCCATTCACGGTGAATGCGGTGTTGGGTGCATTGCCCGCCGTGTTGAAGGCCATCGTTCCGGTATTGACGGCAGATTCGAAGCCGCTGATCCGGGTATCGTTTGCTCCAAAATCCATCAGCCCCGTGTTCGAGAATGCATCGGCACCGCCTTCGCCCCTGAACGTGCCATTGCCGGTTGCGAGCAGTGAGCCGTTGTTGGTGAAGGTGTCGGCACCTGCCGTACCATCGTAGCTGAAGTTGCCGGCCGCATCGAAGGTGTTGTTGTTGTTGGTCACGCTCGAGAAGTTGCTGATGACGATGTCACCCGCCTTGGTCTTCACTTCGCCGTTGTTCAGGAACGTATTGGTGCCCGTACCGCCATTGAAGGCCGCATTGCCGGATTGCACCACGATCAATCCGCCGGACTGGTTGTCGAGGAGGTCGTCACCGCCGCCAAAGTTGAAGTCGAGGGCCGTGGCCGAATTGACCACCGCGCCGGAGCGGTTGGTGAAGGTATCTGCCGCGCTGGTGCCGGTGTAGGTGACGCCGCCAACATCGGCGATGATGTTTGCGTCAACACCGTTGATCACTTTTTCGAAGCCCGTGATCGCGATCGTGCCGCCCACGATCTTGCCGGTATTGTCCAGCTCGTCAGTGGCGCCAGCGCCGCCGTCAAGAGTCCAGCTGGCCGCTTTCATGGTGCCGGCATTGTCCAGCTGATCGGCGCCAGTGCCCAGATTGACCGAGCCGGCTCCGGTCAGTGTCATCGCGCCGTTGTTCGTCAGCGTATCGGCCCCGCTGCCAAAGGTGAACGTGCCGTTGCCGCCTGCCACGACACTGCCGTTGTTGGTGAAGGTATCGGCCAATCCAGACCCGGTATGGATAATGTTCGCCGAGGCATTCAGATTGCCGCCGTTGGTAACGGTCTGGAACCGGTCGATGACGATGTCGCCGCCATCGGTCCGGATCGTGCCGCCATTCAGAAGCTGGTTGTCAGCGCCGCCGCCCGCATCGAAGGCCGCATTGCCCGAGCCGACGACAATCAGGCCGTCATTGCTCAGGGTGTCATTACCGGCGGCAAAGTCGAAGGTTGCCGCCGTGGCCGAGTTGACAATGCCTGCCGCCTGGTTGGTGAATGTATCGGCGTTGCCCGTGCCGGTGTATGTCACACCCGCCGTCAGTGCCCGGATCGCGCCGCTGTTGGTGACCGTCTCGGTGTTCAAGATGCCAACCGACCCGCCGATGAGGCTGCCACTGTTGGTCAGCGTATCAAGTCCGCCACCACCGTCAATCGACCAGCTCGCAGCCCGCATTGACCCGGAATTGGTGAAGCCGTCAGCATCGGCCCCAAGGCTCACCAGACCGGCGCCGCCCACATTGATGATGCCGCCATTTTCAAAGGTGTCGATGCCTGCGCCCAGGGCGAAGTTTCCATTGCCCCCAGCAAGGATGCTGCCCGAATTGCTCAACAGATCGCCAAGGCCTGTGCCGGTGATACCGACATTTCCCGATGAATCGATGAGCCCGAAATTCTGGTTCGTTTGGAAGCCAGTGACGGCAATGTCGCCTGCCTTGGTGCGGATAACCGCGCCGGCAGTGTTGGCGAACTGGCTACCGGCACCTGCGCCCGCGTCGATGGTCGCATTCCCCGTCTGCACGACAATCCGGCCGCTGTTGGTGAAGCCATCCAGACCTCCGCCCATGTCGACAGTGAGCGCGGTATTCGAGTTCACCACGCCACCGGCGACATTGTTGAAAATGTCGCCATTGGCAGTGCCAACATAGGTTACGCCGCCGGTCGTGGCCGTGATGTTGCCAGTTGCATCGTTCTGAAGAAATTCAAATCCCGAAATGGCAATGGAGCCGCCCGTGACACTGCCGCTGTTGAGGAGCTGGTCAAAATTGTCACCGCCACCGTCGATCGACCAGTTCGCAGCCGTCATCGTTCCGGTGTTCTGCATGAAGTCCGAACCGGAACCCATGTCGACAGTGCCATCGCCCACGAGTGCAATCGTGCCGATGTTCCGGAACTCGTCGCCACCGCCCTTGAAATCGAACATGCCGGTGCCGCCGGCATTCAGCGCACCATTGTTCGTGAAGATGTCGCTGCCGCCGGTGCCATTAAAGGTGAAGTTGCCGGCCGCATCGAAGGAGTTGCCGTTGTTCGTGACGGTCTGGAATCTGCTGATGACAATGTTGCCGCCATTCAGCGTGGCAACATGACCATCGTTGTTGAAAGTATTGGTGCCGGACCCGCCATCGAATATGGCATCGGCTCCGTCGACTTCGATCGTGCTGCCGGCCTTTGTCGTGAAAGTGTCGTCTCCGCCCTTCGTCAGAACCTGGAGATTGCCACCGGACACGCTCAGTGTGCTGGTGCCCGAATAGAGCATGACATCGCCCGCTCCGGTGCCGAGCAGATCCAGT
>JBKJQU010000109.1:0-6343 GCA_046594995.1 Aestuariivirga sp. | reverse complement strand
CAGGCCTGCGCTGCAGGATTTCTCGGGCGGCGATTTCTTCCGGGTGAAGGAGTTCTTCGATGCCGCGCAGGTGGCGAAGGACCAGTTAAAGCGCGAACTGGAAAAGCGAATCAACGCAATCGTTTAGCGGCGGGCCCTGAAGAAGCCTCTCAGCAACGTCTGCGCCCGTCCTTCACCGATGCCGCCATAGACTTCCGGCACGTGATGACAGGTCGCCTGAGCGTAAAACCGGCTCCCATGTTCCACGGCACCCATCTTCTCGTCCGCGGCCCCAAAATAAAGGCGGCGCACGCGCGCGAAGGAAATAGCACCGGCACACATGGCGCAGGGTTCCAGCGTCACGTGCAGGTCGCAACCGATGAGCCGCTCGCTGTCGAGAAGCAGCGCCGCCTCGCGGATCACCAGCATCTCGGCGTGGGCCGTCGGGTCCTTCAATTCCAGTGTCCGGTTTCCGGCCCGTGCCAGGATTTTGCCCGCGCTGTCGGCGATCACGGCGCCCACCGGCACCTCGCCGCGCGCGGCGGCGGCTTCCGCCTCTTCGAAGGCAATCCGCATTGGCTCTGGCAGTTTCATCAACATCGTGCCACATGGGGCAATCATGGGACAGACGTCAAGATGAGCGATTTCGAGGGCGACCGCATTGCCAAGGTGATTGCGCGCGCCGGTGTCTGTTCACGGCGCGAGGCCGAGCGGCTGATCGGGGAAGGCCGGGTCAGGCTCAACGGCGCGGTGCTGAAATCCGCCGCCGTGAACGTGACGGCAAAGGATGTCATTACCGTCAACAGCAAGCCGCTGCCGCAGAAGGAAGAGACCAAGCTCTGGCGCTATCACAAGCCGGCGGGCCTTGTCGTCAGCAACAATGATCCTGAAGGCCGCCCCACGATCTTCGAGAAGCTTCGCCAGCAGTTGCCGCGCGTCGTCTCGATCGGCCGCCTTGACATCAACACCGAGGGCCTGCTGCTTCTCACCAATGACGGCGAATTGGCCCGCCATCTGGAACTACCCGCCACCGGCTGGATCAGGCGATACCGCGTGCGAGCCTATGGCCGCGTCGATGAGGCAGGCCTCGCCAAGATCGCGAAGGGTGTGGCGATCGAAGGCGTGAAATACGGCCCCGTCGAAGCGACCGTCGAGACGGCGCAGGGCGACAACCAGTGGCTGACCATCGCCATCCGCGAGGGCAAGAACCGCGAGGTGAAGAAGATCTGCGAATATCTGGGCCTCAAGGTGAACCGCCTCATTCGCACATCATTCGGCCCCTTCGCGCTGGGCGAAATGGCGCGCGGCGCCATCGAGGAAGTGCCGCCCAAGATGATGAAGGCAAATATCGGAACCGGGTTCTTCAAGGAAAGCCATGCGGATCGTCGGCGGAAAATTCAAAAACCATAGCATCGCGCCGCCTTCAGGCTCGGCCATGCGGCCCACCAGCGACCGGGTGCGGGAATCGATCTTCAACATCCTCGCCCACGGTATCGAAGGCTTCGAGCTCGAAGGCGCCCGTGTGCTGGATATCTTTGCCGGAACGGGCGCGTTAGGTCTTGAGGCCATCTCGCGCGGCGCGCGCTTTTGCCAGTTCGTGGACGACAGCGCGGAAGCCCGCGCCCTGATCCGCAAGAATGCCGATGCGCTTGGCATCATCGGCCTCGTCAAGATCTGGCGCAGGGATGCGACTGATCTCGGACCGTGTTCACCGCAGCCCGCGTTCGATCTCGCCTTCGCCGATCCGCCCTACGACATGGGGCTGGGCGAAAAGGCCCTCGTGGCGCTTCTGACAGGCCAGTGGCTGAACCCACATGCCATCGTCGTGCTCGAAGAAGCCGCGAAGGCCGAAGTGGCGGACCTCGAAGGCCTCACCTTGCTCGACCGCCGCGACTACGGCGATACGCAGGTCCGCTTCTACCGCAATGGATTGTAACGGGCCGGTCGTCTAGTCTCAGAACATCACCACGGCAGAGTGCATCCATGAAAATCAAGAAGCTCGAAACCCTCACCAATGAATTTGTCGGCTTCGTGCGCGTCACGGCGGACAGCGGCGAACAGGGCTGGGGCCAGGTCTCGACCTATAATGCCGACATCACCTGCGAGGTCTTCCACCGGCAGGTGGCGCGCCATGCGCTGGGCACCAATGCGCTGGATTTTTCCGACACGCTGCTGAAGATCAACGAGCGCGAGCACAAGTATCCCGGCTCCTATCTCCGCCGCGCCACCACGGGTCTTGATACCGCGCTGCTTGATCTGCGCGGCAAGGTGGAAAACAAGCCCGTTACCACGCTGCTCGGCGGCAGTCCCGGAAAGATCCGTGCCTATGCTTCATCCATGAAGCGCGACATTACGCCCGAAGACGAGGCCAGGCGCTTCCTGAAGCTTCGGGACGAAAAAGGCTTCGATGCCTTCAAGTGGCGGGTAGGCGCCGAGTGCGGACGCGACCAGGATGAGTGGCCGGGCCGCACCGAGGCCATCGTGCCGCATGTTTCACGCGCGCTCGGAGACGGCATCGCGAAGCTCGTCGATGCGAATTCCTGCTATTCGCCGAAGCGCGCCATCGAAGTAGGTAAGCTGCTTGAATCCGAGGGCATCGGCCATTTCGAGGAGCCCTGCCCTTACTGGGAATTCGCGCAGACGAAGGAAGTCGCGGACGCTTTGTCCATCGACGTCACGGGCGGCGAGCAGGATTGCGAATTCACCACATGGGATGCGATGATCGCGTCTCGCTGCGTCGACATCGTGCAGCCAGATATCATGTATATCGGCGGCATGATGCGCACGCTTGAAGTCTGCAAAAAGGCGGAGAAGGCGGGGCTGCCCGTGACGCCGCATGCAGCCAATCTCTCGCTCGTCACGCTCTGCACCATGCACCTGCTGCGCGCCATTCCGAATGCCGGCAAGTATCTCGAATTCTCGATCGAGGAGGAGGATTACTACCCCTGGCAGAACGGCCTGTTCCTGAATGACCCTTACGTGATCGAGGACGGCTTGGCGACGGTGACGGACGCACCCGGCTGGGGCGTCGAAATCAACCCCGCATGGCTGGACAAGGCACAGTACAAGGTGAGCGAATTTTAGCGCCGCCCGAACAGCTTCTCGATATCGCTGAGCTTCAACTCGATGAAGGTCGGGCGCCCATGGTTGCACTGGCCAGAGTTGGGCGTTGCTTCCATCTCCCGTAACAGCATGTTCATCTCTTCGGGCCTCAGCTTGCGGCCCGAACGAACCGAATGATGGCAAGCCATCGTCGCAAGCACATGGTTGATCCGTTCCTCGACCGTCGTCGAAATACCCAATTCGGCCAGTTCATCCGCCACATCGCGGACGATGCCCGAAATATTTCCGCCAAGATTTGCCGGCACTTCGCGGATGATGACAGCGCCATCGCCGAAGGGTTCCAGCACCAGCCCGCCCTGCGCCAGAACATCTGCGGCCCCAGCCAGCCGTTCCACCTGCACGGAGTCGAGGTCAACCACTTCCGGCACCAGCAGCGGCTGGGTGGCAATCCCCTTGTCAGCCCGCTCGCGCTTCAGCCGCTCATAAACCAGCCGCTCATGCGCCGCGTGCTGGTCCACCAGGATGAAACCTTCGCGCGTTTGCGACACGATGTAATTGTCGTGGATCTGCGCGCGGGCCTGCCCCAGCGGGTATTCCGTATACGGAACATCTTCTGCCATCGAAATTTCAGCGGGCGGCATGTTCATCGCGAATGCCGCTTGCGTTTCCGCCAGTCCAGGAGCGAACGAGCCTTGAGGCATGACCGGCCTGAAGCTCGAGACCGTCTCGCGCGACAAATTGGTATCGGACGTCATCCTGCGGCCCGCCAGCGCGGCCCTCACCGCACTCACGATCACGCCGCGCACCAGCCCGCCATCGCGGAAACGCACTTCGGCTTTTGCAGGATGGACGTTCACATCCACACGCTCTGGCGGGCATGTCACGAACAGCACGATGGCCGGATAGCGGCCGGATGGCATCAGGTCGGCATAGGCGCCGCGAATGGCACCGCCCAATAGCTTGTCCCGCACGGCGCGGCCATTGACGAACATATACTGCATCGTGCCTTGCCCGCGAGACCAGGTGGGCAAGCCGGCATATCCCCGCACATGCACATCCTCGCGGGTGAGGGTGAAGGCAACGGCATTCTCGATGAATTCGCGGCCCAGCACGCGGGCGATGCGTGCCGCCTCATCATCGCCCGGCGGAACGTCCACAAGGCGGCGTTCCTCAGTCGAAAAGGCAAAGCCCGCATGCGGATTGGCCAGCGCCATGCGCCGCACAACTTCGGCGGCTTCAGCCGTTTCGGTACGGTCGGCCTTCAGGAACTTCAGCCGCGCGGGTGTTGCGAAAAAAAGGTCGGCCACATCGATTTCGGTGCCGCGGGAAAGCGCAGCAGGTCGGGGTAGCGAAACACGCCCGCCCTCAACCGCGATCACATGCGCCAGGTCGCCGCCGCGCGGGCGTGAACAGATCGTCATCCGGCTGACGGAGCCGATGGACGGCAAGGCTTCACCGCGAAACCCTAAAAACCTGATGTCGAACAGATCGTCATCGGAAAGCTTCGAGGTCGCATGCCGCTCGATGGCGAGTTCGAGATCGTCCGGCCCCATGCCGATGCCGTCGTCGCAGACCCGGATCAGGCTCTTGCCGCCGCCACGAAAGACGATATCAACCTGTGTTGCCCCGGCATCGATGGCGTTCTCGACAAGCTCCTTCACCACGCTCGCCGGGCGCTCGATCACCTCACCCGCCGCGATGCGGTTTACCGTTCCCTCTGAAAGCCTGCGGATTCGCATGGGAGCGAGATTAGGGCCGCGAAATGCAGAAGGCTAGTTCGTGCCTTCGGGCTTTCCGACAATGCTCACGATCAAGCGGTCCGGATGCAGCAGGCGCTTGGCCTGCGCCTTCACCTGGTCCAGTGTCACCGACTCGATCAGGCTGTTGCGGCGCTCGATATACCCCTTCCCCAGTCCCTGCTGCTGCAAGGCCAGAAGCTGGTTGGCGATGGCGTTGTTTGAAGAGAAGCGCAGTGCATAGGAGCCGGTGAGATAGGTCTTCGCCTCGTCGAGTTCAGCCTGGTTTGGGCCATCCGCCGCCATTCTAGCCAGCACGTCACGCACCAATCCCAGTGCCTCGCCCGCCTTTTCGTTCGCAGTCTGAAGCGAGCCGACGTAAAGGCCCAGGCGCTGCATCGGCGACATGCTGAAATCGACGCCATAGGTCAGGCCGCGCTTTTCGCGGATCTCTGCCGTCAGTCTCGAACTGAAGCCGCCGCCGCCAAGGATCTCGGACATCACATAGGCCGGTATGAAATCCGGATCGTCGCGCTTGATGCCCTCATGCCCGAAGATGATGACGCTTTGGGGAATGTCCTGCGCCTGCGTCACCTTGTTGGGCAATTGCGCTGGTTTGGCTAGCGGCAATTCAGCCACTGCAGCACCTTCCGGCAGGCTGCCGAACAGTTTGTCCAGCAGCGGGCCCAATTCCGTTGCTTCGATATCGCCCACCACCGCAACCTGCAGCGTGTTGCGGGTGAAGATGCGCTTGTGCGCGGCGCGAAGGTCATCGGCGCTGATCGTGGACATCGAGGCTTCGGTGCCGGTGTTGTCGCGCGCGTAGGGATCACCCGGCAGCACGGCATACATCCAGTTCTTGAAGGCAATAGTCTGCGGGTCCTGGGCATCGTTCTTCACGCCCAGGATGAACTGCTGGCGCACGCGCTCCAATGGTTCGGCATCAAAGCGCGGTGATGAAATCGCCAGACGCAGCAATTCGAAGGATTCGGCCCGGTTGCGCGACAGCGTCTGGAACGAGCCCCCGAAATAGTCACGGCCCGACTCAAACGACATCTGGAAAGCCAGCGCATCGCGCTTCTGCTGGAATTCGGCGGAGAGCATCTCGCCCGCGCCCTCGTCCATCATGCCGGTCAGGAACTCGGAAACGCCAAGCTTGTCCGCCGGGTCGCGCGCGCTGCCGCCCTTGAAGGAGAAGTCCATGGCAATGAGAGGCACGGCCTTTTCATGCACCAGCCAGGCCTTGATACCGCCCGGGCTTTCCACTTCCTGAATGGTGAAGGCCTGCGCGGCGAGGGTCGAGACGGCAAGGAAGACGACCGCGGCGAACGCGCGGGACAGGCTGAGCATGGACATGATCTAGTTCCTCAAGAGCCATTGGCGGGCAGCAGCAGCCCGGTCACCGATGCGCGAAGATCGAATACCGTCTTCGCGGCCTTTGCCACGTCTTCGACCGTCACCGTCGCGAGATCACGCTCGTAGTTCATCACGTCATCGATGGTCTGGCCCGTCGTCAGAGCCGAACCGAATACGCGCGCCAATGATTGCTGCGAATCGAGAAGATA
>JBKJQU010000174.1:0-4810 GCA_046594995.1 Aestuariivirga sp. | reverse complement strand
TCCCGCGCCGCGGGAGAAGACTTGAGATTCCTCTCAACCGTTGCAAATCCTCGCTGATAAACGTTCTGTTCGGTGCGCGGGATCAGCACCACATCGTCCTGCGGGCTTGCCACCCAGTCGCCGGTCCACACGCCAAACGTTGTGTTGTCCGCCGTCACCGGCCAAAGCCGCGGGCCTGAGATATAGTTCATCCACGGGATTTCGCATTTGGTGATGCGGTAGGAGAAACTCCGCGTCGTGTCGCACAGGTGCAGCAGTTCCTCGTTCAGGTGCCCTTCGCCGAAATAAAAATCCCTGATGCCGCCCACCTTGTCGGAGCGCTGGCGCCGCAGCATGTGCATCTTGGTGATTTCCTCGTGCCAGCCGCCCATGCCGGCGAAATCGCGCATCACGCCCCACACGGAATTGACCGGCGCCTTCATTACGCGCGATGTCCACACCTTGTTGGGCTGGTAGCCTTTCCAGCGCGCGGCACCGGCGGGCTTCTCCGGCTTCGTCTTCGCGATGATGGCGGCGAGGTTCTTGAGATTCGCCGCAAAGACGTTGGCCGAGATGTGCTTTTCGTATTTGCCCTCGTCTCCCGGTCCTTCGTCGAATGTGGCCTCCCACTCGGCAAAGGTCTGGTCGGTGTGGGTGATGGGATAGAGCCTCACGGTTGCCACGTAGTTTCGCACCGGAAAGGCCGGCTTCTCGAAATTGTACGAGAAGGAATAACGCGCATCGTCCAGCATCAGCAGGCGCTCGCGGATATGCCCGCCATCATGCGTATGGAAAGATCGAACGCAGCCCACCACATCCGCATCGAGCCCGCCCTCGATCTTGGACTTTGCAATCGCGGGCGCCCATTTCGGCAATCCGTTGAAATCGCGGATCAGGCTCCACACCGTTTCGACAGGGGCCTTCAGGATGATGCTGGCATAGGCACGGGCCATGATGTTTCCTTATACAATTTCTTTGTGGGCGTGGACTGCGGCCTCGGCGAAGGCGGGGTCGTTGATATGCGCGTCGATCTCGATCAGCCTGCGGTTGGGCGCTGCAACCCAGCCGGAGTGGATCGCATCGAACAGGGCGTGATCGGCTTGCGGGTCATGGAACGGCTTCCCCGGTGCATCGATGGCGGAAACACCCTGCAGCGGCAGCAGGAAGCGCACCAGCCCCTCCATGCGGTTGATGCGCTCCACGATCCACTGTCCAATCGCGCGGTTATCTTCCGGCGTGGTCCGCATCAGTGTCACTTGGGGGCTATGCACATAGAAGTTCCGGCCCTCGAATTGCGGCGGCACCGTTTCACGACCGCCGAAGTTCACCATGTCGACGGCCCCGACCGATCCCACATAGGGAATGCGCCTGCGGATCACGGAACCGAAACGATCCTCCGTACACGGCAGAACGCCGCCGGACAGATGATCCGCCACCTCCGTCGTCGTGATGTCGAGTACTGCGGTCAGAAGCCCTGAATCGATCAGCTTCTCCATGCACTGTCCACCAGTGCCCGTGGCATGGAATACGAAGCATTCATTCTCGGCTTCGAGCAGATGCCGGATTTGCGTGATGCAGGCGGTGGTGACGCCGAACATGGTCAAGCCCACCGCACGCTTCGTTTCTGCAATCTCCGGCACCGCGTTCATCGCCATGCCTGCCGCCGCATGCGCCGCATTGCCGATCACCTTGCGGGTGATGGCGTTGAGCCCTGCCACATCCGCCACCGCATGCATCAACGCGATGTCAGAGGGGCCCACATAAGCCGCCACATTGCCGGATGCCATGGTGGAAACCATCAGCTTCGGCATGCCGATCGGCAGCGCCCGCATCGCGGCCGTCACGATCGAGGTATTGCCGCCGCCGCCTAAGCCCAGCACAGCGCCAATATCATTCCGCGATAGCAAATATGCAGTCAACGCCTCGCCCATTGCCATCACCGCGAGGCCCCGGTCGGAATGGCCCAGCACGGCGTTCGCACCCTTCGCATGATGCCGCGCCACCATGTCCGGCGTCACATCGGCTACCGCCGTGCTTGGCGTTGTGGAGATATCGACCAGCTTGGGCTCGCCACCAGTGGCCCGCACGCGCTCCACCGCATAGCGGAGTTCCGCTTCCTTCGTGTCGCAGGTGCCGATGACGTAGACTTTGTTCAAATCACTTCGCCTTGGCCATGCCCTTTTTCATGTGCTTGTAGCCGAATTTATAAACCTCTTCCTGACTGGGGAAGAAATCGCGCCATACCCGCGTTGCCGCAGCAAGGGCGGGCAGCGCGCGCCCGAAGGCCTCGATAGTCAACCAGCCATCATACTTGGCTTTCCGCAGTGCCTTGTAGGTCTCGTCCCACGGCACATGGCCCTTGCCCGGCGTACCGCGGTCGTTCTCCGAAATATGCACATGGATCATGTGCTTCCTGATGGTCTTGATGGCGGCGACCGGGTCTTTCTCCTCGATGTTGGAGTGGAACGTGTCGTACATCGCCTTCACATGCGGATGGTCAACCTCGTCGAGATGATCGGAGAGCTGCTGCATGGTGTTGAGGAAATAGCATTCGAAGCGGTTCAGCGCCTCGACCGCGAAGCGCACGTTCTTCTTTCCCGCATAGTCACCCGCCTTGCGGTGGAACGTAACGCCGCGCTTCGTCTCCGCCCCAGTGGCGGGATCGCCGGTGAAGTAGCCGATCTCGGAATGCATCGGCCCCGCCAGGATCGGAGAACCCAGAGCCGCCGTGCAATCAATGGCCCATTTGGCGCGCTCGAGCGCCGCCTTCTGCTGCGCGGCATCGGGCGACAACGGGTTATGCCCCGCGCCTAGAACGCTCACGGTGGTGACCTCAAGCCCATGCTTCGCGATCAGCTCGCCCAGCCGCTTGTAATGCTCCACATCGCCCTCGAAGAGCGGGATTTCAACGCCGTCATATCCGGTCTTCTTGAGGCTTTTCAAAAGCGGCTCATGCTCGGCCGTCACATGCCCCGTCCACAACAGAAGATTGAAACCAAGTTTCATAGAGATGCCCTCCCAGCAGCCGGCGCAGGACAAACTGTCTCGCAGACTTTGTCAATTCCTGATATACGCCTTTCAAACCGGAAATCCTGAGGAAGACCCGATGAACAAGCCGCATGAACCCGCATCCGCTACCAATGCCGCGCTGCTCCGCGCGCAGGCCTTCATGACTTCCTCGCCGGTGCCATCGATCTCGACTGAATTGCTCGTGTCTGCCGATGGCGAGCTGAACCGCGAACTTCATCACTTCCTTTTCGATCCGCCTTCGAACCCTGAACTGTTGAAGGGCAAGAAGATTGCCATCTGCTGCACCAATGGCGTGGAAGAGGTCGAGATCACCGGCGCCATGAAGTGGCTGACCGAGCACGGCGCGACCGTCCATGTCGTGTCGCCGCGCATCGGCGAATTCCACCCCACGCTGGGCCTGCGCTTTCCGCCGCTGACCAAGACGCACGTGCTGGCGATCCGCCTGATGGAGAATGCCGGCTGGCTCCCGATCGACACCTACATGGATGAGGCGAAGGTCGAGGATTACGACGCCTGCATCTATCCCGGTGGCTGCTGGAACCCGGACGCGCTCCGCGCCGACATGCACGCGCGCGATTTCGTGCGCGACATGCATGCGTCCGGAAAGCCCACCTGCGCCATCTGCCATGGCCAATGGGTGATGGTCAGTGCCGATATCCTGCGCGGCAAGAAGGCCACAGCCGTGTGGAACATCCAGGTCGATCTCGCCAATGCAGGCGCCACGGTTCTGGACGAGCCCTGCGTGGTCGACGGCAACCTCATCACCGCCCGCTTTCCCTACGACCTGCCGCGCATGGTCGATGCGCTGGTGAAGCAGCTGGTGAAGTGATCGAAGGAGCCCTCATCCGGCCTTTGGCCACCTTCTCCCATGGCATTGCCACGGGAGAAGGCGCTAGAGTCGTAAAAGCTGTTGGCATTGATAAAGGACGTTTGTGCCAGATATGCCTTCTCCCGTGCGCAGCATGGGAGAAGGTCCCGACAGGGGGATGAGGGCTTCTTGCCGCGAGCAAACTACGCGAACAGGATCGCCCCAGTTTCCACCATGATGTAGAGCCCAAACGCGAGGGCCACGGTTCCAGCCAGCACCTGAAGTCCGCGATTGGCCCAGGTCAGCGTCTTCACTGTCAGCGTCAGCGGCACGGCGATCACGGCGGAAAGCGCGGCCATGCCAAGCACCGAACCAAGCCCGAACAGCGCCATGAACAGCAAGTCGGTGGTCGGGCTCGACGCGGTTGAAGCGGTCAGGGCCACAAGTGCTGCCGATCCCGCAATCCCATGCATCATCCCCACGCTCAGGCTGCTCTTCCAGCTTCCCTGTGGGTGAAAGTGCAGATGCTTGCTGCGGCGATGGTCGGTAACATCGCCCGCATGGCTATGGGCATGGAAATGTGCGTCAACGGCTTGATGGCGGTGCACATGGAAATGTACCCGGTCCCGCCACACGCGATAGAGCACGCGAGCACCCAGCCCCGCCAGCATCACGCCGACCACGAACTCGAGGCCGCTGGCCAGCGTGCCGTCCAGGTTGAGCTTCAGCGCATAGACGGCGCCACCGAAGGCCGAAAGCGTCAGGGCATGGCCGATTCCCCACATCGCGCCATGCCGGGCGATGCGGGGGATCGGCCATGCCCTGACGCTTTCGGCTTTCGGTGGCGCCGTCTATGCGCTGAAGCTCAATCTGGACGGCACGCTGGCCAGCGGCCTCGAATTCATCGTCGGCGTGATGCTGGTGGGGCTGGGCGCGCGCGTGCTCTATCGCGTGTGGCGGGACCGGGTACATTTCCATGTGCACCGCCATCAA
>JBKJQU010000073.1:0-25244 GCA_046594995.1 Aestuariivirga sp. | reverse complement strand
CACATGCTCCAATGCCATATTGCTTGGTTGAATGACAATATGGCATTGAAAGGGGTAGAAGTCCAGCTGTTTCGAGCCTCGCTTGCCGTTGCCGGGCCGCAGCGTCTTGCCAAATATGTGCTCGTCTCTGCCGATGACATGGGTCGTCGCACCGACGATCGGTTGGCTTAACAGCAGACAGGGTGAACCGAGGCATGGCGACTGCCATTGACTTCGATCAAACGCAGATCAGAAGTCGCGGCGCTCCACGAAGAAACCGTAGAGGGAGGTGAAAATAGAGGCGTTGAAAACCGTATAGAAAAGCTGCACCACGGCGCTGGCGATGACCCCCACCAACTGCGCCGCGCCGGGGCTGACCCGCGCGATAAGACTGGTGAGCATAATAAGCACCAGGACAATGCCGAAGAATATGGCGGCGGAGAGCAGGAACACCCCCAACACAGCCCAAAAATTTCCTTCGCGGACTTTCCAGGCATCGCGGAAGGAAAAGTCGGTGCGGCCCAGTGCGACGGCTGGAAGCTTGATCGACAGGCTGGTGACGACGCCGCCGAAAGCCAACACGAAGGGCACGGCCAGAAACGACCCAAGAGCCGGGCTGACCGCGATGGCAAAAACCAGAATCAGCGCTGGCGCCAGCACCATGAGCATGATGAGAAGCGTATTACCGGCATAGCGCAGGACGTGATTGTCCAACCGCATCAAGGGGCCAACTTCATCGCGCAGAATGAAGCGGTGCCAGCTGACCGCGATCGAACACACGGCGATGAAGGTGACGAGGAGGGTGAGTAGTTGCACTACGATGGGCGCGGTCAATTCAGTGGACCGAAGATCAGGCGGGCCGACATAGATCTCGACGAGGCCGAAGAGGATGAGTACCGGAACCCATACCATGCCGATCCGGAGCGCCACGTGCCTGTAGGTGGCGACCGAATTCAGCGCGTGGGCGATGGCCTTGAGAGGTGAAAGTTTCCGCATGATGTCCGCTGCAATTGCGAGCGGAACCTAAACGGGGGCGGGCGGAAAGAAAAGCCGGAAATCTTCGTGCGGCCTCAGGCAGCCGTTTTACCGATGCTGGGTTCCCTAGTGCGGCGGTTCAGGCCATTGGCAAAGTTGCGCAGGATGATACCAGCGAGATCGGCAACACGGGCAGGCCTGTCCAGCAGGAAGCCCTGCGCCAGATCGCAGCCGAGATCGCGCAATGTCGAAAGCTGCTTCGCGTTCTCGATGCCCTCGGCGGTGACGGTGAGGCCAAGGCCATGGCCGAGTTTCACGATGGAGCGGAGGATGCCCTTGGCGGTTGCCGTTTCATCAAGCGCATTGACGAAGCTGCGGTCGATCTTGAGTTTCGAGAAGGGGAACTTCCACAGATAGCTGAGGCTGGAATAGCCGGTGCCGAAATCGTCGAGCGCCACGGCGACGCCCATATCGCGCAGGACGCGCAATTGGCCCAGTACCAACTCGCTGTCGTTCATCAGCGTGCCTTCGGTGATTTCCACTTCCAGCCGGTAACTCGGGAAGTGATTGTTCTCGAGTGCGCGGCGCACATCTTTTATGAGGGTGCCCGACATGAATTGCGAAGGCGAGAGATTGACGGCGACCATCAAATGCGTTGGCCATTGGGCCGCCACGCGGCAGGCTTCATCGAGAGCCCAACCACCGATCTGGTTGATGAGGCCGATCTCTTCGGCGATAGGAATGAATTCTGCCGGCGAGACATTGCCCAGTTCGGCGTCGTGCAGGCGGATCAGTGCCTCGAAGCCGTTGAGTTCGCCGGTGCGGATGTTGTAGACGGGCTGAAAGTCGAGCCGGAACAGCTTCTGTTCCGTTGCCGCAGCAACCGCACGCTTGATGGCAAGGCGGCGCTTCGAATCCAGTGCGAGGTCGGGATTGTAGAAGCCGTAGCCTGGCGTTCCCTGCTCTCGCGCCGCGAGGAGGGCCTGTTCGGCGTTGTGCGCAAGTTCGACCGCGGTGCCGCCGTTACCCGAGGCGAGAGCAATGCCCGAGTGGCACTGGCAAGAGAGCTTCATGCCCTCAAAATCGATTTCAGCGGAAAGGCTGATGGTGATGTCCTTTGCAAGGCTCAGTACCAGCATCGGATCGGTTACCGAATGCTGGAAGACAAGGAACGCGCCCCGGCCTGCGGTGGCGATGTCCGCCTTACCGGCGATGAGGCCGGAGAGGCGTTCGGAGGCCTGCTGGATGAGGGCTTCCTCGGCATTCTGACCGTGAATGCGTACGATGTTCGCGGCATCCGTCAACTCGCAAAGAATCATGGCCGATTGCGATGTGGCAGGCCGTACTGCCTGAAGAACGGCAGTGACATTCTCGAAGAGCGCGGCCTTCGTCATGAAACCGGTGACTTGGTCGCGCTTCGAGAAATCTTCGAGTACCTGCTTCATGATCGCCTTGTTCCGGGCCTGGTACCAGTAACCGAAGACGGGCGCCGCAATGAGTAGCAAGCAGATGCCCAAGGCGGCCGAGGCAAGGATCGAGGTGAAAAGGATCGATCGCTCCGTCTGGTCGAGATTGATGACGAGCCAACCAACGGTGTGCATTTCGGACGTGATGGGGACCAGCGACGACGCGATGTATTCCGGTTCGTAGCCGGCCACGCCACGGCGCAAAACGGTTGAAACACTGCGCGCGGCAAAAGATGCGGCAAAG
The DNA here is from genome assembly GCA_046594995.1 of Aestuariivirga sp. Classification (GTDB taxonomy): domain Bacteria; phylum Pseudomonadota; class Alphaproteobacteria; order Rhizobiales; family Aestuariivirgaceae; genus Aestuariivirga. Next base: position 22,580 of record JBKJQU010000073.1, on the reverse strand, counting down.
ACAGGATCGAGCTTGGCAAGATGCTGGGCTTCAACCGGCGGCGAAACGTTGCCCGACTGGAATTTCAGGTTGCCCTGGTTGTCGTAGACGCGGATCGAGACAAGTGAGCCGCTGGCCCGCAGTTCATCAAACGTCAGGCGGGAACGGTGATCCACGGGACGACCTGATGCGACGTCCGTCAACCCGGAAAAATTGGTGAGCAGGTAACCCGACCAGCGCCTGGCATCAATACGGGCTTCTGCTTCGAGCAGTTCCCGCTTGGCTTGCTGCATGAAGATGAGGCCTAGCGAACCCACGACCACACACAGCAGAATAAGGCCCAGCGCTGCCCTCAAACGCATGCTGCTTTTCAGCATTCCCAGTCCCATAATGATGCTAGCCCCAAAACATCAACATCCCTTACGAAATCCTAGTCCCCTGAATCAGAAATAATAGTAAATGCTGTTGTTGAACTGGCGTTCATACGGATGCATTCAAAAGAATGGTTTATGGAGTGTGTCGTTGATGCGGCCTAAAGTTATAACTTATTGGATTGCCGGCGTTCTCACGGTAATTCTGACGTTAGGGCAAGTCGTTATGCCGGCTGCGGCGGCGGGCTATCGCGACTATGCGGACAAGCTTAACGCGAACCCGCCCAAGGGGGCGGTTTACAGACCGGACCTGGAGGACAGGCTGGCAGTGCTCGCCAATGCGTATCGTGCCGGGGAAGGGAAAGAACCGCTCGCAACCGACCCCATGTTCCTGGAACTGGCGCGCGCCCATGCGGCAGACATGATGCTGAATGGGTTCATGGGCCACAAGGCCAGCACCGGCCATCAGTTCTCGTCTCGCGTGAGCGCCTATGTGGGCGACACTTCCCGTTTTCCGTCGATCGGGGAAAATGCGGCGCGCGATACCCAGAAGACCGAGGTGGATGATACTAAGCTGCGGAGCCTGTTCACGCAATGGGTGAAAAGCCGTTCTCATCGGAAGAACCTGGTCAACCGCAGCTTCCGCCTTGTATCGACCGGCGTCATCCAGCGCGGAAATTCGATCTGGGCGGTGCAGGTGTTTTTTGCCACGCCGCGCGAAAAGGGCTTGTTTCAGTAACGCCCCAAAAGAAAACGGCGGGAAAGCCATGCTCTCCCGCCGCCAATCGCGTCTGCCGTAATGTCAACCAGCCAGACTTTGCGCCGCAGGCAAGGTCTTCGGTGCCATGAGGCGCTGGGACGCATTCTTTACCGCCTTCTGCACCTTCTCGAAGGCCCGGACTTCGATCTGGCGAATACGCTCGCGCGAGACGCCGAACTCCTGGCTCAGGTGTTCCAGCGTTGCCGGATCGTCCTGAAGTCTGCGGGCTTCGAAGACGCGGCGCTCGCGGTCGGTCAGCTTGCCCATGGCATCGACAAGGAGGCCGTGACGCATGGAGCTTTCTTCCGACTGGGCCAGTATTTCTTCCTGGTTGTCGGACTCGTCCACCAGCCAGTCCTGCCATTCGCCTTCGCTGTCATCGCGCATGTGGGCGTTGAGCGAGGTGTCGCCGCCTAAGCGCCGGTTCATCGAGATCACGTCTTGCTCGGTAACGCCGAGCTTCGTGGCAATGAGCTTGACCTGGTCCGGGCGAAGATCGCCTTCTTCCAAAGCCTCGATCTGGCTCTTCACCTTGCGCAGGTTGAAGAACAGTTTCTTCTGGTTGGCGGTGGTGCCCATCTTCACAAGTGACCATGAGCGCAACACGAACTCTTGAATCGACGCCTTGATCCACCACATGGCGTAGGTGGCAAGGCGGAAACCCTTGTCCGGCTCAAACTTCTTCACGGCCTGCATAAGGCCGACATTGCCTTCGGAGATCACTTCTCCGATGGGAAGGCCGTAGCCGCGATAGCCCATGGCGATCTTCGCCACGAGGCGGAGATGGCTTGTGATCATTTTTTGAGCTGCCTTGGCGTCGCCATGCTCTTTCCAGCGCTTGGCGAGCATGAATTCTTCCTCCGGCTGCAGCATGGGGAATTGCCGGATGTCCTGCAGATAGCGCTGCAGTCCGGCTTCGCCGGATGCGATTGCGGGGAGTGAAGCTGTCTTGGCCATTTGGGAGTCTTTCCTATCCTGGAACCTGTATATAACTCTGAATTACGCAAAAAATAAGACACTGGACCGGTTACAGATAATCAAGTATTCGTGTCTTTCAACCTGAGGGCTTCCAGAAGCCTTGAGAAATCCTCCGGTAGCTGGCTTTCAAACCTGATGGCCTTGCCGGTGCGGGGGTGGTCGAAGCCCAGCGTGGTGGCATGAAGGGCCTGCCGGTCGAGGGCCTTCAAGGCTTCCTGTGCAGGTTCCGACAGCTTTTTGGCGGACGTGCGGAAGCCTGAACCATAGACCTGATCGCCCAGCAGGGGATGGCCGATATGGGCCATATGAACGCGGATCTGATGTGTGCGGCCAGTTTCAAGCTGGCATTCCAGCAGGCTGGCGACAGGTGGAGAACCCAAGATTTCTTTGATTTCATAATGCGTTACAGCTTCGCGCGCATTGGCCCCGCGTGACACCGCCATCTTCTGGCGGTTCGACGTGCTGCGGTCGATAGGGGCCGAGATCATGCCGCGCGCCTTTTCCGGCACCCCCCAGACGAGGGCCAGGTAGCTGCGTTGAAGTCGTCCATCGCGGCCATGTGCTGCGAATTGCTCCGACAGGCCCTGGTGCGCCTTGTCATGCTTGGCGATAACCAAAAGGCCGCTTGTGTCCTTGTCCAGGCGGTGGACGATGCCGGGCCGACGGACGCCGCCGATGCCAGACAGGCTCTCGCCGCAATGGGCGATCAGCGCATTCACCAGGGTGCCGGTTTCATTTCCGGCGCCGGGGTGAACCACCAGACCTGCGGGCTTGTCGATCACGATCACGTCCTTATCTTCATAGGCAATGGACAGTTCCATGGCCTCTGCCCGGGGTTCAGGCGCCACAGGTTCCGGCAGGATAACGCCCAGAGCTTCTCCTTGTTTCACCTTGTGGCGGGCTTCTGTCACGACCTTGCCCTCGACAGTGACGCAGCCTTCCGCAATAAGGGCCTGAAGCCTCGTCCGGCTCACGTCAGGAAAGGCGTGGACCAGGGACTTGTCGAGGCGTTCTGCCGCGATGGCATGGGATTCCAGGGTATTTGAAGGCACTGTCATCATGGAAACGGCCGAACTCCCGCAAGACCAGACAATAACCTATGCGCCACCCGCATCGGCCAAGCTGCTGCTCCGCGTGGTCTATATCATGGGCATCATCCTGGTGCTGCTCTTCCTCTTGCTGATAGGCGGAATCATCTGGAAGGCAACGAAGAAGGGCGAGGCGGTGGCACCACCTGCTGCCGCCACTCTGGATCTGGCGCTTCCCTCCGGCACAAGCGTGCAATCGATGGAACTCGACGGCGACCGGCTGGCGGTGAACACCGGGACCGAAATCATCGTCATCGATGTCCGGAAGAACGTGATCCTGTCGCGGATCGCAACAATTCCGAAGTAGCGCGCTTGCACTTAAGTCCCGAGGCTTATATACGGGGCGAATTCCTCGGAGAGCTCCCTTCGTCTATCGGTTAGGACGGCAGCCTCTCACGTTGCAAAGGCGGGTTCGACTCCCGCAGGGAGCACCACTTCACACGTCAACAGCATTTGGGCTGTCCTCAAAGTCATGAGACTGCGTTGACAAAATGCCGCAAATGGCATTGTTCTCCACATCCCCAAGAATGGCTGACACGTAATCCGCCGCTTGTGTAGTGTCGGCTGGCGGCCTGGTGGTCTTACTCAGCCGCGCGGCGTTTGCTGCGCAGGCCTGGTTAGAGGTGTGGCATGAGGTGGCGAATGATCTCGACACGGAAGTCGGGCAAGATGTCGCCACCGCGCCTGTTGAGAGCATCACGCTCACAACGGACGCCCCAGCGTCCGATATAGCCGCGAGAGTTTGCACCATCATGTAGCGGCCAGAACATCTCACTGTTCCTGTCAACTGGGCGAAGGGAGTCGCCTTCCCAACTTATGCGCCGTTCTATCACTCCATCAAAGGTAAGGAACTGGCTGATTTCCGCATCAGAGACTGCGTCGGGGTCGGCAGTAATGACAATAAGCTTTTGTGTCTCGGTCGCCTTTGTCTTTACCTTGTCTCTCGGGTCCTTAAGCTTGCTCCCGTCCGGCGGCGTCGCTGTTTCGGGGTCGATCGCAGGTGGCCCCGGATCCTTGCCGATTGCCTTCCCGATCGGGCCCGCCTCGAAAACTCCGGCGACGAGACCGCCCAGAGCACCAAAGGGACCTGCTATCGCCGCGCCAGCAGCTATCTTTGCCAGTGTGACACCAAAAACTGCGGCTGCCGTTGCGGTGTTCTTCTTCACGGCTTTGCCTGGAAAAGCCGCTATGTCGTCGATGACAGTATCTCCGTATCCTCCCGATCCGCTCTGTATCTTGATCGTTCCTTCGGGCGTAGAGGGCACATTCGCAGGATAGAGGTTGTGTGTGCCGATGCTGCAAATGACGCAGGCGCTGCTGCCGATGCGAGGCACATCATCCCACTTCAAAACCTCAAAGCCGTTGTGCGTACCATTCTCGCCAAATGACGCAGATTGCCCGCGCACGCTTCGCCAGTATCCAGCATAGCGCGGAGAAAGCTGCTGCGGCGCAAGCTCCGGGTCACCCGATAGAAATACTGAAAAGCACAGCCAATTGCCTTCGAAGTCGCCTGACCCATATTGCAAATCATCACCGAACACCTCTGTCGTTGTTCCCCGATGCCCGGCGAAAAGCAGCATGTAGTTGATCACCACAATCCCGCGCAACGTGTCCGTCAGAGAATTACCGTCAAGCCCCAGAACGGCAAGTGTGCTGCGCGCAAGGCCTATGCCCTGCCAACTGGATGCGTCACAGACTTCAGCGCGCAGGACGGGCGGAGCGCCAGCGAAGACGGACCTGATGGCATCCAGATTGGCTTGACGATTGTCTTCCGAAGGTGCCACCTCCGTCGAAGCCAGCCAGCCAGCGCAGTCCAGCCAAAACTCATCGACCTCGTGATGGCCACGCCCGGCGAGCGGCAAGCCTGACAGACTGAGAGAGCCGCGCTGAACCAGAGGACGCCTTTGCCCAGACGCTGCGGGCAAGCCCCACTTGTTCTTGTTATCGAGCTGTGGCCGGGAACCTGACCAGAGTGCTGACGAGCCTACAAACACAGCCGGATCGACTGGCAATCCAACATCGTTGGAAGCGACCATCAGCGTTGGCATGTAGCGGAACACCAGCGCTTGCTTATCGGCAAAGGAAATCGGCATGTGCGGCCCCTTCTAAGCGAATTGCTCGATGGCGGAACGCCACTGCGGATCAGCCGTATCGATGTTGCTGTCGCTGAAGCAGTTCGTGCCCCTCCCAACGATCTCACTCAATGCGTTCGCCAGCGTTTCGAAACGGTTTGCCAAGGAAGGATCACAGAGTTGCGAAAGCAGCTCAAGGATGCGGCGAAGCAGTGCCGCGTACCTGCCATCGCCGATTCTGTTTTGAGCCCACATCTCCTGATACGCATCCAGTGACTTATAGAAATCCTGTCGAACACTCTCTTCAGCATTTGCAACGCATTGCGCAATATCAACGAGCAGATCCTGATACTTCCGGATAGAAGACTCAAACTCGAAATCGCCAAGCTGCTCGCTGAGGCACTGCAGGAACCGGCCCCATTTCCGCTGGGCGTCCGGATCGAGACGCTCAACAAAGTTCCGCGTTGCCTGATCCTCGTCAAGTTTCCAGATAGCGACATAGTCCAGCGCGCCATTGAGGGGATGCTGGTTCGATAATGTCCAGTTGCCTATCGATATCCCATCGCTCCCCGGTGTTCCCAGGGACGACCGGAAATCGTTCCGCTGTGCAGTCAGGATCCCATCCACCCAGATCTTTGCCGTCGACAATCCGTCAAAAGCCACCCGGAGGCGTTGCCACCGCGCCTCCTGCGCTATCCACGGCGCGGCAAGCGCATGGTCCACCGTCGACACGCCATTCCAAACTGGCGTTACCTGTCCATTGACGAGTGACAACATGTCAAAGCGAAGTGAGGCATCAGGCGCTACGAAAAAAGCAAACAGGCCGTCCGCCTCGACAATGTTGCGGCGCTGCGTGATGGCGCCATCAAAACGGACCATCACATCGATGATGACGGCGCGAAGTTGTTCCCAGTGGGAAGCAAGCGGCACTTTGACGACAGATTGATCGGAGAATTCGAGCGCACCGGAACCCGCTGTCGCACCGTTCGCAACGAACCGGGTGGCGATGCACTGTCCGTGGCTCAGAAAATCGCTTTCATCGATCGCTGGTTGAGCCTTGCGATAATGATGGAGAAGAATCAATCTGGTAAAGCTGTCGCTCATTCGTCGGCCCCTCGTGAACTGCGGAGTGTCGGCAACGGCATGCTCGGACAGTCAAAATGACATTACGCTAGGTTAAAGTCAAAGGAATATTCTTACGAGATCGTACAATGTCTCCGGACGGATGGCGCTGAAGTTGCGAAAACAGAGTGTCGTTGCGCACAAACACCTGTTAGCAAAATTTATTTCACGGAAAGTGCCAACATCAGCGCTTGGCCGATCCACAGCGAAGAAATTGACCTTCCAGTCATGCGAACGGCAGGAGAATGGAATTCCCCTGCCGCCGACTGTGACTTCAGGCCTTTAAGCGGCCATGGATTCCTTCGCCGCTTCATTGGCATTCGCTGCGATCATCGTCAGGATTTCATCCGTCTGGGATTCTTCCTGCAGCGTCGCGTCCAGAAGCTGGACGGCCTTGGAATTGCCAAGGGTTTCAGCCCAGCGCTTCAATGTGCCGTAGCGGGTAATTTCGTAATGCTCCACCGCCTGCGCGGAAGCGATCAGGCCGGCATCAAGGGCAGGCGATCCCTTGTATTCTTCGAGAATGCTGTTGCTCTCTTCAAGAATGCCTTCGATCGCGTCGCATTTCTTGCCGCGGGCCGCCTGGCCGATGCTGCTGAACACCTTGTCAAGCCGTTCGACCTGAACTTCCGTCTGGCGCAAATGCTTTTCGAAGCCAGCCTTGAGCTCCGGGTCCTGCGCCGCCTTTGCCATTTTTGGCAGCGCCTTCAAAATCTTCTTCTCGGCGTAGTAGATATCCTTAAGCGTATCGAGGAACAGATCCTCGAGTGTCTTGGTCTTCGGCATTGGAGTTCTCCCAAATGATCTGCCACGTTACGCATGGCTCTGGCCGCAACGTCACCTGACGCGTTAAGGTTCCGGCGCAGGTCGCGGTCCCCATTCAGGGTTCAGGCTGGACTTCGCTGCTGACGAAGCGCGAAGCCTTGATGAGAGTGCTCAGCTGTTTCCGCAGCATAGCGCCTTCAACTTGCGAACCCGCATAGCCTTCAGCATTCAGTGAGCGGACAATATCCGCCACGCTGTTGCATTTGCCTTCGCGTGCCAGCTCGAAGGCGCGTTCCAGTGCGGTCGTGTATCTGCTCATGCAGTTCTGTGCCTTCTGGTTGTTACGACCCACAATGCAGTCGCAGGAGATTCGATCCTGACATTACGAAATAAATATTTTCGTAGAACATTCGCAGACAACAGCGTGGCGGCCTATCGGGAACCTCTACCTTGCACCCCGTGTTCTCTGAAGAGGCAGCCGAAACGGATTCACCGTCTCGAATGTGTCTGCCACAGCCTGCCTTTCGGAACGGAATGAGCTCGCACTGCCGTTCATCCGTCCCACGGCAGACAGGACCTACCCAATCCGGAGAATGAACATGAAGAAGAGTCTCTTACTGGCCCTGGTTGCTTCTTCAGTACTTACAACGGGCGCGTTTGCCCAATCCAGCGGCACCGATACCAACAGTCCGACGGTCACAACGGGCAAGGCTGGCACGCCCGTGATTACGCCTGGTACGAGTGGTTCGACGGAAACGTCCGGTTCCAGTGCTTCAGGCAACATGGAGAGTCCGGGATCATCAACGTCGCAGGATTTGAATGTTGCCGGGCAAAACCCGAACCCCAATATCTATGGCGGCAACAGGGGCAACACGCAGCAAGACCACGGCGGCAACAGATATTCCCAGCAGTATCAGAACCAGGGAGAAAATGCCGGCCAGGGCATGAACCCGTGGGCCTATTACGGAGGGCATCATGCCATGATGCAGGAAATGATGCAGGCTAGCATGATGCAGCCGGGTATGGGCATGGTGTGCATGACCCCGGCACCAAACGCGCAGGGACCGGGCGTGCCGGGCTCATTCGCCTGTTTCCCTCAACATCAGACGGGGCAGGGCATGGGCATGGGAATGGGCATGGGCTCGGGAATGGGCTCGGGAATGGGCCAGTACGGTTTCAATCCCTATGGCCACAACTTCGATGATAGCCAGCGCTATGGCGAGAACCAGCGCGGCTATAATCCCAATGGCGGCAATCCCGAATACAACCAGCACGGACAGAACTTCGGTTCCGGTATTCCCTATGGTTCTGGCAGACAGTATGGCGTGAACGACGGTATGGGTGCCACGTCACCCAACTGGTATTATGAAAATCGCCAGCGTCAGTTCAGCCGCAGCAACGAAGATTATGATCGCGAACGCTACGGATCTTCGCGCAACAGCAACGAAGATGGCCGGTCGAACCGCTATAACAGCGATACGGCGACGGGCAGCATGAGCAGGCCCAATTCGAACGCGGGCGGTTCGGACTATCGCAGCAATGATTATTCCTCGCAGCCCTACTACGACGATCAGCGCAGCGATTGACGATGCATTCCAGCAGGAGACGGCCGGGAATGTCCCGGCCGTTTTCATTTTGAGGTGACAGACAGCGAGTGCAGGCCAATGTATTACTTTACGTCAACATATGCATTACGCTGGGTCGATCACATCATGGATCAATCAGGATGGAGGATGTCTTGTAACATCGTGCGATTTCGGAACTGTCGCCGAGACCAAGACCTCGCGGAGAAAAAGATGGCTTGGGATTGGATTGCAAACACTTAAGCCGAAAGCGTGCCCATCAGCCACTGCAGCCAGATTGCGATCAGCAATATGACCACAACGAGCGCGATATCGACCGGTTCAAGGACGACATGGCCAGGAGACTTGCCGCCGGAACGGTCAGACCGCTCGCGATCATCGGTCCTGACTTTCTGGAACCGGAATTTTCTGGCCATTTGCGCTTGATCCTAAAGGGGCCTGCAAGCGTCAAACGGCGCAGCGCGGCGAGGGTTCCTTAACTATTCATCGCCGGCTCGCCTGTATCCGAGGCGCCAGAGCAAGTCGGCTGCGTGGCGGCCAAGCCGGTCCACGGTCCTCTCATCCAGGTCGGGTGCTATGACGTGGGTAGACTCATGAATGGCGATGTCGAGCAGCGTCTTGTCATCGAGGCCGGGATCGAGTTCAATCCGCCACTCATCAGGAAAAGCCAAGCCCCACACCCCCCGGTTGCGCTTGTGGCAATATCGAATTTTCCGCATCTACACCCCCGGCTCTTTACGAGAAGAAGTAACGGCGCCGGAGGCGTTTTGTTCTGACGAAAAAGTCGGCCTGCGACAGAGGATTACGCTGAGTCGGAACTGACTCTAGGTCCACACGTTCTGATTCCCGCTGGCGTAATGTTGCACGCAGCGCGAGTCCAGTTTGTCGAGTATCAGGAGCGTACAATGCCGCGACCCGGTCGTGCGTATTGGAAGGGATTCTTGCGCCTGTCGCTGGTGTCCATTCCGGTTGAAATCCACAACGCGGTGGACCCCTCGGGCGAGTTCCACCTGAACCAGATTCACAAGCCTTCGGGCAAACGCATCAGTTATACCAAGACGGTGCAAGGTATAGGCCCGGTGGATGCCGCCGACATCATCAAGGGCTATGAGGTCGACAAGGGTATATACGTGACGCTTGAACCCGATGAGATCGATGCACTCAAGATCGAATCGAAGCGTACGCTGGACCTGCAGCAGTTCATCGACGTCAGTGAAATCGACCCCCGCTATTTCGAGAAACCCTATTATATCGTGCCGACGGATGCTGAAGCAGCGGAAGGTTACCTAGTCATCCGCGAGGCGCTGCGCTCCATGAACAAGCTGGGCGTGGGGCAGATCACCATGGGAGGCCGCGAGCACATCGTGACTGTCGGATCCGTCGACAAGGGCCTTGTGATGGAGGTGCTGCGCTATGTGGAGGAAATCAAGTCGCCCAAGGCCTATTTCGGCGATTTGCCGGCGCTTAAGCTTGATGAGGAAATGGTGGCGCTGGCGCGCGAACTGATTGCGAAGAAGGCAGCGCCCTTCGCGCCCGAGCGCTTCAAGGATGGTTATGCCGTGGCCCTGAAGGCGCTGATCGAGAAGAAGGCCAAGGGGCAGCGCATCGTGGCACAGCCATCCGGCGCTGCACCGCAGGGCAAGGTCGTCGATCTCCTCGCCGCGCTGAAGAGCAGCCTGAAAAACGCGGACCCGGCGCCGGCGTCCCGCAAGAAGGATGGGAAGAGCGGGCGCGGGCCATTGCGAGCTGCCTGAAACCGACAGGCGGGCCGTTCACTTCACCTCGAATGTCGGCTTGAACCAGGCGGGTGCCAGGCTCCCGGTAATGTCGAGACTGTCAAGCGCCGCGCGGTCAATAATGCGGATGGCGGGGCCGGCATGGGCGATGGTGAGCGAGCCTTCCAGCGCGCGAACCGCCTGATCGACCGAGATCTTGCCCTGCATGACGGGCGAGTCGGTGGGGGCGGCAAGCATCTTGCCGCGCTTGATGGCGCGGAATGTTCCATGTGTGAAATAATCCGCCAGGATGCCGATGCGGCCCGTCAATCCCTTTGCCCGCAGCAAGCTGACTGCGGCATCGGCGGTGACGGCGCTGCCGATGATGTAGTCGATATCCGGGTGCTCTTCGAGCACCTCTTCCAGCAGCAAAAGCTGCACTTCGAAGCCGGTATCGCCCCACTTCACCGCAGCGACATTGGCGGAACTACTTGCAATCGCAGGCCGGAAGCCCTGTTCGACGAATTTCACCCAGCCTGCACCGCTCGGCCCCGGAAACCACGCGACCTTGACGGGCGGACTTCCCCTGGGATGAAGGGTGGCGAAGTAATCGCCAATAGCCGCGCCCATCGTAACCCATGATACACCGGACATCGCGGTGATGCCATCGGGTGCGATGTCGTTTACCGCGGCGATGACGGGCATCTTCTTCGCGAGTTCCCGGATCAGCGGTGTCAGACCGTCATAGGAGACGGTGCCGATGATGAAGGCGTCTGCCTCTCTGGCGCAATCCGCGATCTGGGCCTTCTGGCGCTCGAGATTGGGATAACCTCCGGCTTCGACGACGCGGAGCCTGATGCCGAGATGGCGGGCACGCTCCACCATGCCGTAGTTGACGGAAAGCCAGTAGGAATCCTTGAGATGGGGATAGGACGCGCAAATTCGCCAAGGCTTCGATGCACGTGCCAGAGGGGCATATTGAATGGCTTCCGGGGCGCCACGATAATCGAAGGGTGGAGTCCAGGCATTGACCGGCCAGCTTTCCTGCGCTTCGGAAACAGCTGCTCCCAGCGCCAGACATGCCGTTGCGGCGACAAGGCTTCTGCACAATCCGAGCGTTCCCAATTGCCTGTTCCCATTGTCTGCTGCCGCGTTATCATCAGCCTAGCGGGTTTTGAGCCTTCGGCAAGCAAACCCCCACCGGAGCAATAATGCTGGCGAGACTTGGAATCGGCGGGCGTCTCTTCATCGCTTTTCTCGGTATCACGGCGTTGTCGCTGTCGCCGGGTGTGGCCGGCTGGCTGATCCTGCGCGAGATTTCCGATGCCCAGTCCCGCATCAACAGCGAGGCGCTGCCAGCGGTTGCGGCTGCCCAGCGCACGGCAGAGAAGAGTGCGCGGCTAGTGGCTTCCGCGCCAACTCTCAATGCATCCCGCAACGAGGCGGCGCGTGCGGCACAGGAACGCGAGTTGCTGCGGCTCGTATTCGATATCCGCAAATCAGTAACCGATGCCGGCCTGTCGCCACTGGATACGGCATCGGTTTCGAAACTGTCGCGCAATGTCGATGCGCTGGTCTCGAACCTTGCGGTGCAGAGCCGGCTGGTCAGGGAGCGGCTGTTGCTGGAGCAAAGCTTCTCGAAGCGGTCAGAAGCGACGATCACCGCGGCCACCGCAATTGTCGATCTCTCCGAGACGCTAGTTTCAAATGCCTCCGCGGCATCCTCCGCCGTTGTCTCCAATCTCTATAGCCTGATCGATGATCCCGCGCGCCATGCAGAGGCCTATGAAGCACTCGACCGGTTGATCGAGCAGGATATCTATCAGCTCGATCGCATGTGGGAGCTGCGGCTTCGGAGTTCGCAGATCGGCTTGCTGGCAAACCGGTTGACGCGTGCGCTCGATGCAAATGAAGTGGCGGAAATCGCTCGAGGGTTCCAGCAGCATTTGCGCGTGGTGCAGCGGCGCGTCGCCAGCATCGATGACCCGGTGCGGCGTGAACAGGCGCAGGGTTACCTCGAAATTCTTCAATTTGCGCCCGGGCGTGTTCCGGTCACCGCCAGCCTGTTTGACGGCCGTCTGCGACTTCTGACCATTGGCGATGAACTGGCAAAGCTGGCCGATGACAACCGCCAGCTTTCAGCCGCGGTCAGCCAGGTGGCGGAAGAAATGCTGCGCAAGTCGGAGGCTTTCGCGCGTGAGACATCGACCAAGGCCGAGAGTGCGGTGAGTGCGGGGCTTTATGTGCTGGTCATCAGTTCGCTGATTGCCGTGGCGCTTTCGGGCCTCATCGTGTGGCTGTTCGTCGAGCGTGGCGTGGTGCGCAGGCTTGGACATCTGGCGGGCGCCATGCAGAGATTGACGGATGGCGATCTCAATGTGGAAGTGACGCACGAGGGCATGCGCGAACTGAAGGCGCTGTCAGGCGCCGTGGCCGCCTTCCGCGATGAATCAAAGCAGCGGCGCGCGCTGGAGATCGAGCGCGAGCGCACCAACGAGGAACTGCGCCGGCACCGCGAGGAATTGCGCGAACTGGTGGATGAGCAGACGCTGCAATTGCAGGAGGAGGTGCTGCGCCACGACGAAGCGCGCGCCAAGGCCGAATTGGCGAACCGCGCGAAATCCGATTTCCTTGCCACCATGAGCCATGAAATCCGCACGCCGATGACGGGCATGCTGGGGATGCTGCGCCTGTTGCGCGATACCAAGCTTTCCTCCGCGCAGCAGCGGAACCTTGGCATCGCGGCAAATTCCGGCGAGGCGCTGCTGGGCATACTCAACAGCGTGCTCGATTACTCCAAGGTCGAATCCGGCAAGCTTCCGCTCGACCCCGAAAGCTTCAGCATGGTTGATCTGTTGCGGGGCGTGACCGACTTGATGCGGCCTGCGGCAACCGAGAAGAACCTGAAGCTGGTTTTGAAGCTTGGTCGCGGGCTGGCGCCTGGTCATATCGGGGATGCAGGCAAAATCCGCCAGATCGTTTTCAACCTGCTGAGCAATGCCATCAAGTTCACACCGCACGGCAGCGTGAGCTTAAGCGTGTCTGCGGAAGGCGAAGCGCGGCAGAGGCTGTGGATTGCCGTGAGCGACACCGGGATCGGCATTCCGCCACGGGAGCTCGAACATATTTTCGAACCCTTTACGCAGACCGATGCATCGATCACACGGCATTATGGCGGCACCGGGCTGGGACTTGCAATTTCGCGGCGCCTGACGGAGCTGATGGGCGGCACGCTGGCCGTTTCCTCGATGCCGGGGAAGGGCAGCACGTTTACGCTCGCGCTTGAATTGCAGGCAGGCGTGCGGCCTGGACGCGGAAAGTCGAAAGGAAAGCGCAAAGCCTCGCAAGCGAAATCCCTGAAGGTTCTGGTCGTAGAGGACGATGCAGCGACACGCGAGGTGGCATGCCAGTTCCTGATGCAGCTTGGCCATGAACCCCATGCGGCAAGCGATGGCTATTCGGCGATCGAGGCGTATCGCAGCATGCAGCCCGACCTCGTGCTGATGGATATCAGCCTGCCCGGTATCGACGGGATCGCCACGGCGAAACGCCTGCGCGGAACGGCGGCCCGGATCGTGCCGGTGATAGCGATGTCGGCCCATGTGTTCAGGGAAGAGGTGGACCGCTATCTCAGTTCGGGGCTCGATGCCTATGTTGCCAAGCCGCTTTCGCGTGAATCCCTTGAAGATGCGATCATGGATGCCATGGGACAAGGTGCTGCTGCCGGTGGCCACGTGGACCGTGCCGCAATCGAAGCCGATATCAACCAGCTCGGCCGCGACGCGATGGTGAAGATCATGGCCATCGTGGAACAGACCATCCCTCAGCGCTTCGCCGCGATGCGGACAGCACTCGAGCGCCGCGATGGGGCGGGCCTGGCAAAGCTTGCCCATGCCACACACAGTGCTGCGGTGTCAGCGGGTTTCACATCGCTCGCCATTAACACGCGTTCGCTGGAAGCCGCGGCACTTGCCGGACTGATGGTGGAGAGCAAGAATTTTCTGCAACGCTGCGAGGAATCCTACGAAGCATCGATTGCAGAACTGCGCGCCGCCGTGATGCCCGCCTAGAGCAACTGGCCCGCAGTGGGCGCGAAAAGGTATCCCTCGCCATGCGACGTCAAGATGATGCGCGGGTGGCGGGAATCGTCGCCCAGCTTCTGGCGGAGGCGCCGCACCACGACATCCACCGTGCGGTCCGAAGGGTCCCAGTCGCGGTGGGCGATGTCATGCAACAGCCGGTCGCGGGACAAAACCTTACCTGGGTTGGATGAGAGGAGCGACAGCGCCTTGAACTCCGCGCGTGTCAAGTCGACGTAGGCGCCCTTCTGGTCCATGAGTGTGCGGTTGCCGAGGTGGAGCGTCCAGCCGAGGAATTTCCGGACCGACGTTGCCTCGCGCGCCGCCTCGCCCTTTTGCACGCGGCGGAGCAGGTTCTTGACGCGCGCCAGCAATTCGCGCTGGTCGAAGGGCTTCGTCACATAATCATCGGCACCGATCTCGAGGCCGACGATACGGTCCACCCTATCGCTGCGGCCGGTGACGAGAATGATGCCGACATCGGAGCGCGCGCGAAGTTCCCGCGTGAGCTGCAATCCGTCTTCACCTGGAAGCTGGATGTCGATCATCAGGAGGTCGGCAGGATCGCGGGCCAGCACGTCGCGCATCTGGTCGCCATCCTCGGTCTCGGTCACGCGGTATCCGGCGGTGGTGAAATAGGCGCCAAGCTTTGCCCGGGTGACCGGATCATCCTCGACAAGCACGATATGGGCGGAAACTGCTCTCACAGAGAGAAATTAACAAAATTTCACAACTTTATCCATCCCTTTCACCAACCTCTCCCAACAGTTTAACAGCGCGCCGATAGCTTTCCCGCCCAGGCTCACAATCAGATCATAAACGGGCGGGGGCCGTGAGCGCATCGTACTCCGTCCGGTGCTGGAGGAATGTCATGACAACACTCAGGAATTTTGCGCGCGCCGCGCTGTTGGGCACGGCGCTGGTGATGGCCTCATCGGGCGCGGTGCTGGCTGAAGAATCGACCGATCCGATCAAGATCATCACCAACAACTGGACGAGCCAACTGGTTCTGGCCAATGTGGTGGGACAGATCCTGCAGGCGCAGGGCTACAACATCGAATACAAGTCTTCCGACACGCAGCTTCAATATACCGCACTCGTGGCTGGCGACATGGACTTCCAGGTCGAGGTCTGGGAAGGCAGCCAGGCTGAATCCTTCGACAAGGCCGTTGCAGGCGGTGCGCTTGATCTCGGTCCGCACGACGCCGTCACGCGTGAAGACTGGTGGTATCCTTCATACATGAACGAGATGTGCCCGGGCCTTCCGGACTGGAAGGCGCTTGATGCCTGCGCAGCGAAGCTCGCCACCGCCGAGACCGGAACCAAGGGCCGGTTCGTTGGTCCGCCGGCTGACTGGGGCAAGCATTATTCCGAGCGCATCCAGGCTCTCAAGATGAACTTCCAGGAAGTGCCCGTGGGCCAGGCGGCAACGCTGTGGGCCGAGCTTCAGGCGGCCTATGACCGCAAGGAGCCCGTGGTACTGTTCAACTGGACGCCGAATTTCATCGAGGCGAAGTTCGAAGGCCAGTTCGTGGAATTCCCGAAGTATGAGGCAGGCTGCTTCACCGATCCGAAGTGGGGTTCGAACCCTGACGCGATCTATGATTGCGGTGCTCCGGCCCAGGGCTATCTCAAAAAGGCAGGCTCCAAGCAGCTGGGCGAGAAGTGGCCGAAGGCCGCCGAAATCCTGAAGAAGGTGAATTTCACCAATCCGCAGATCGCCGCCGCCGCCGCAATGGTTGACGTTGAAGGCATGACGCCTGAAGATGCCGCCAAGAAGTGGGTTGCCGACAACGAAGCGACCTGGAAGACCTGGCTGCAATAACCGTCAGTACCACAATATGGCGGGCGCGGCCATGAGCCGCGTCCGTTTCCGTATTTTTTGAAGATGCAGGGCCGATGACACAACATGCCAAGATATCGTGCCGGAATCTGTGGAAGATCTTCGGGCCTGATCCTTCAGGATTTCTCTCGCGCCATTCCGGTGCTCCTGCCGATGCGGATTTTGCAGCCGAGAAATACATTGGCGCTGTGCGCAATGTTTCCTTCGATGTCTATCCGGGCGAGATCCTCATCATCATGGGGCTTTCGGGATCGGGCAAGTCGACACTGATCCGTGCGCTGACGAGATTGAACGATCCGACCGCCGGCGAGATCATGCTGGACGGCAGTGACCTTCTGAAAGCCAGCGCCTCCGAACTGATCGAATTGCGCCGCCACAAGATGGGCATGGTGTTCCAGCACTTCGGCCTGCTGCCGCATCGCACGGTGTTGTCCAACGTGGCGTTTCCGCTCGAGGTGCGCGGCGCTTCGCGGGACGAGCGCGAGATGCAGGCGCGCGAAATGATCAAGCTCGTGGGCCTTGAGGGCCGCGAGAACTATTTCCCGCGCGAATTATCCGGCGGCCAGCAGCAGCGCGTCGGCATCGCGCGCTCGCTGGCGGTTGGTCCCGACATCTGGTTTCTCGACGAGCCGTTCTCGGCCCTCGATCCGCTGATCCGCCGCGAGATGCAGGATGAGTTCCTGCGGCTGCAGAAGCTTCTGAAGAAGACAATCGTTTTCATCACGCATGATTTCGACGAGGCAATCCGCCTTGGTGACCGCATCGGCATCATGAAGGACGGAAAGCTCGTCCAGCTTGCAACGCCCGAGGTGATGGTCTCGAACCCGGCAGATGACTATGTGCGGGAGTTCACGAGGAACGCGCCGCGCGACAAGGTGCTGACGGTGGGCTCCATCGCCTTGCCCGAGGCTGCTCCGCTCAATGGCGTGAACATTCTTGCCTCCGCCAAGATCGGCGAGGCCGCCGCGCTCGTGCTCTCCTCCGACAAGTCCATCGCCGTCGTCGACGATCAGGGGCGCTCGGTTGGAGCCGTGAACCGTGACGTGATGATCCGCGCGCTTTATCCGAGCGGGCAGGCATGAGTTCAGTGGATGCCATCGCCGCGGGGCCAGGAGCCGTGATAAGGCCTCGGCGGCTTCCGCTTTCGATGATCGTTCTCGGCGTGATCCTTCTTGGCGTTGCCGCAGCGCAGGTGATACCCGCTCTCAACATCTGGCCTCCTGAACTGGTGGTACCGGTCCGGGGATGGGTGACGGATTTCTTCGTCTGGTTCGCGGCCACCGCGAAGCCCGTAACGCGCGCGCTGTCGTGGCTTCTGGCGCAACCGCTCAATCTTGCCGAAGCGTTGCTCTATCGTGGCTTACCCGCCCTGAAATGGCCGCCGCTGCCATGGATTGCCATCGTCGGCGCGGTGACGCTCTTCGCGCATTGGGTCGGGGGCACGAGGCTTGCGCTGTTCTGCTGCGCCTGCACGTTTTATCTGGCGATCTTCGGATTGTGGCCGGACGCGATGCAGACGATTTCGATCGTGGTCGTGTCGGTGCCGGTCGCAGCGCTTTCCGGCCTCGCGCTCGGCATCTGGGCCACACGCAACGCAAGAGTTGAGCGCGTGCTGAACGCCTTGTTCGACGTGATGCAGGCGACTCCTCACATGGCGTATCTCGGGCCGGTGGTGATCCTCTTCGGCTTCGGGCAGGTGCCAGCCATGCTGGCGACACTGGGCTTCGCGCTGCCGCCGATGGCGCGCTGCACGATCCTCGGCATCCGCACGGTGCCGCTGGATATTCTGGAAGCGGGCCGCATGTCCGGTTGTACGCCGCGCCAGCTGTTGTGGAAGGTGGAGCTTCCCGCTGCCGAGAAGACATTGATGCTTGGCCTCAACCAGGTGGTAATGCAGACGCTGGCGATGGCGGTCATCGCATCGCTCGTTGGCGCATCGGGGCTGGGCCAGAAACTGCTATTCTCGCTGCAACAGTTGCAGATCGGCAAGGCGGTGGAGCAGGGTGTCGCCATCACGCTTATCGCCATCGTGCTGGATCGTTTGACGCAGGCCTACATGCGCCGCCTGCCGCAGCGCATCTTGACCGGAATTCCTTTCCATCAGCGGCACCCGCATCTGACGGGTTTTGCCGCTCTGATCGTGATTTCCATCATCGTGTCGCTGCTGGTGCCGCCGCTCGCCATCCTGCCGAAGGAAATGACGTTCTCCTATGGCGCGCCGATCAACGATGCGGTGCGCTGGGTTTCCAAGAACCTCTTCGCCTATATCAAGCCGGTGCGCGATACGATCACCATCTGGATGCTGCTGCCGCTGCGCGATTTCTATCTCTGGCTGCCATGGCCCGTGGTGATCGGCGTGCTGGCGGCGATTGCGCATTTCTTCGGCGGCTGGCGGCTGGCGCTTTTGCCCATATGCCTGCTGGGCTTCATGCTGCTTGCCGGTTTCTGGACGCCGCTGATGCTGACGGTCTATCTGGTCACCAGCGCCACGATCCTCTGCGTGATCATCGGTGTGCCGATCGGCGTGTGGGCGTCGCGCAGCCCGCGTGCGGCACGCGTCATCAATATCATCTGCGATACGCTGCAGACATTCCCGAGCTTCATTTATCTTATCCCCGTCATCATGCTGTTCCAGACGAGCGATCTATCGAATGTCATCGCGATGCTGGCGTATGCGACGGTTCCGGCTATTCGCTACACCTATCTCGGGCTCACACGCGTGCCGGTGGCCACGCTTGAGGCTGCCATTGCCTCGGGCGCCACATCCTCGCAGCGCCTGCGCAAGGTGGAGCTTCCCATCGCATTTCCGGAAATCCTGCTCGGCATCAACCAGACGATCATGATGGCGCTTGCGATGGTGGCGATCACGGCGCTTATCGGTTCGCGCGATCTTGGCCAGGAAATCTACAAGGCGCTGCCGGGGGCGGATACGGGCCGCGGGCTTCTGGCTGGTCTCGGCATCGCCTTTATCGGCATCATCGCCGACAGATTAATCGGCGCTTGGGCCGCCAAGCGGAAGCGCGAGCTGGGCATGGCATGACAAGGGTGGAGCGCGGGCGGCCGCTTCATGGCTGCATGATGCCTGCTGCTGCCGAAACCCCGCATTGCGTAAGACGGCGTGCTACCTCCCTCGACAAGCTCCTCGGGGATGTGGAACAAGGACGCATCCGCGCCTGAAGGATTTATGCAATCGTGAACCAGATCTCTGTCTTCGATCACCCGAAACCCGCCTTCACGGCGGAGGCCGCAACTCACTTGCTGCTGCGTGACTACGGCATGCCGGGCGCGTTGAGGGAACTGGTGAGCGAGCGCGACCAGAATTTTCTGATGGATGGCGCTGAAAGAAGCTTCGTTCTCAAAATCGCCAATGCGGCGGAAGATCATGCACTCCTCGCCCTTCAAAACGCCGCGTTGAAGCATCTGGCCAGCGTCGACACGGCCCTTGGCGTGCAGCGTCTCGTCCCTGCAAAGAGCGGCGCTGATATTCTCGAATGGGAATCCGCCAACGGCAGGCATGCCGTGCGGCTTCTCACTTATCTGCCCGGTCGGCTTTTCTCGTCGGTCGAGAATACGCCAGTGCTTCTCGGCAGCCTCGGGGCCTTCATGGGGCGGCTGTCCCGCGCGATGCGGGGCTTCGGGCATGCCGCCGCACACCGCGAGGGATTCCTGTGGAACCTCGACCAGGTGATGGGGACAAAGGCCTGGATTGCCGATGTGAAGCCGGAGCGGCGCGGACTCGTGGAGCGAATCTTCGCACGCTATGCGGCGCGCGTGTTGCCGCGCATGGCCTCGCTCCGTGGCGCGGTGCTGCATCAGGATGCGAACGACAACAATATCATCGTGGATGGCGCGACAACCGTGGCGGGCCTCATCGATTTCGGCGACATGACTTATGGCCGCCAAATCAATGAGCTTGCCGTGACGCTCGCCTATGCGCTGCTCGATGTTGAGGATGTCTACAAATCCGCGGCACCGCTGATCGGCGCGTATGCCAGGGAGTTTCCGCTTGAGGCGCAGGAGGCGGAGGTGCTGTTCGACCTGGTGGCGGCGCGGCTTGCGGCCAGCGTGTGCATCTCTTCGCATCGCGCCAAGGATTTTCCGGACAATGACTATCTGACGATTTCGCAGGCGCCCGCCTTCCGGCTGCTGGAGCGGCTGGACCAGACCAATCCGGCTTTCCTTGCCGTCTTCGCGCGCCATGCGGCGGGGCTCGATCCGGTGCCCAGCCATGATGCCGTGGTGTCGTGGCTGTCCTCACCATGCTGCAGGCCTGCGCCGATGTTCGACATCGACCTTAATCGCAGCGGGCGCATTCTGCTGTCACTCACCGGCGGCGCGCCAGGTATGGAGCATGCGGGCGATCCGGCCAGCTACTGGAACTGGCTGGTGAAGCGATTCGCAGCAGAAGATGCGCGCTTCGGCATCGGGCTTTATGGCGAGGACCGCGATGTCTACAAGGGCGACCAGTTCAAGACCGCAGCCTCGCCTGAGTGGCGCTCGCAGCATCTCGGCATAGACATCTTCATCGCCGCGCTTACGCCGCTTTATGCACCGCTCGATGGCCGCGTGCTGAGCGTGGTCGACAATGACCTGCCGTTCGACTACGGGCCGACCGTGATCCTCGAACACCGTGCCGGAGACAATGGCCTGGTGTTCTGGACGCTCTATGGCCATCTCTCGCGCGAGACGCTGGGAATGGTGACGGACGGGATGGAGGTGAAGGCCGGGCAGCAGATCGGCTCGATCGGCGATCACGACGTCAATGGCGGCTGGGCGCCGCACCTGCATTTCCAGATCATCACGGATCGCCTGAACAAGACGGGCGAGTTTCATGGCGTGGGGCAGCCTTCGCTGTGGCCGTTGTGGTCGAGGATCGCGCCGGACCCGAACCTGATCCTGCGGCTGGCGCCCGAGAGTTATGCGGAGGACAAAACCCCGCCGGAGGTGCTGCTGAAGCGGCGGGCGCAGGTGCTGGGGCCGTCATTGTCGATCAGCTACTCCAAGAAGCTGAAGATCGTGCGCGGGCGGGGCGCCTATCTTTACGATCATACGGGGCGTGCCTTCGTCGATGGCGTCAACAATATCTGCCATGTGGGGCATTCGCACCCGCATGTGATGGAGGCGCTGAGCGCCCAAGCTGCGATTCTCAATACCAACACGCGGTACCTGCATGATACGATCCTCGACTATGCCGAGCGGCTGGGTTCGTATTTCCCAAAGCCATTGTCGGTCGTCTATCTCGTGTGTTCGGGCTCGGAGGCCAATGAGCTTGCACTCCGCATCGCGCGCACGGTGACGGGGCGGCGCGACACAATCACGCTCGACTGGGGTTATCATGGCAACACCACCGGGCTGATCGATGTGAGCCCCTACAAGTTCAACCGCAAGGGCGGGAGCGGCAAGCCCGATCATGTGGAGATCGCGGAACTGGCGGACCCCTATCGCGGCCGCTTCAAGGGATATAGCGCCAATGCAGGCATCGCCTATGCGCAATCCGTGGCGGAGAAGGTGGAGATCATCCGTGCACGGACGGGGCAGGGACCGGCAGCGCTGATTGCAGAAGCGATTTCAGGATGCGGGGGGCAGGTGTTCTTCCCCGATGAATATCTGAAGGTTTCCGCCGAACATGTGCGTAAGGCGGGGGGTCTCGTCATCGTCGACGAGGTGCAGACCGGGTTTGGCCGCGTGGGCCATCACATGTGGGCGCATGGACCGCAAGGTGTTGTTCCCGATATCGTGACGCTCGGCAAGCCCATCGGCAACGGGCACCCGATGGCGGCCGTCATCACCACGCCCGAGATTGCGAAGGCCTTTGCCAATGGCATGGAGTTCTTCTCGTCATTCGGCGGCAACCCCGTTTCGGCTGCTGTCGGTATGGCGGTGCTGGATGTTCTCGAGAGCGAGGGACTGCAGGAAAAGGCGCGGATCACCGGCGATCATTTGAAAAGCCGGTTTGAAGCCCTGGCGGATAAGCATGAACTGATTGGCAATGTGCGAGGGCAGGGGCTGTTTCTTGGAGTCGAACTGGTGCGCGACAGGAATACTCTTGAGCCTGCCAGGGAGGAGGCTTCGCGCCTCTCGAACCACATGCGCGAGAATGGCGTGCTGATCTCGACCGACGGACCATTCGACAATGTGCTGAAGATCAAGCCGCCCATGCAATTCGGCATCACGGAAGCTGACATCATGGCCGATGCGATGGATGCGGCGCTTTCTGCCTGAAGC
>JBKJQU010000018.1:0-3660 GCA_046594995.1 Aestuariivirga sp. | reverse complement strand
GGCACCATGGTCTTCACGCCGTTCGACAGCAGTGCGGGCTTGTACGAAGACGACGCGGTCTGGCCCTTCACGACAGGATCGGCCTCGGTCACTTCCAGCACCACGGTTTCGGGAAGGTCCATCGAGACGGGTTCGCCCTCGATGAGCTTGACGTTGACGGTCATGTTTTCCTGCAGGAAGGGCAGGCGGTCGCCCAGGATTTCTTTCGGAACCTGGGTCTGTTCGTAGGTCTCCGGGTCCATCAGCACCAGGCTTTCGCCCTCGGCATAGGAATAGGTGAATTCTTTATCTTCTGTCTGAAGACGTTCGACCGTATCCGCGGTGCGCCAGCGCTGATCCTTCTTGGCGCCGGATTTGATGTTGCGCATGTCCACCTGGATGATGGCGTTGCCCTTACCGGGGATCATGATGTTCTGCTTGAGGATGGTGTAGCGCTGGCCCTCGAATTCGATGACCATGCCGGCACGCATCTGGTTGGCTTGCATCTTGGCCATGGGGTGGGCTCGACCTCAGGTGGTTGGGAAGCGCGGGCCGCCGCGGTTTTGCCCCGGGGGCGGGGGGGGAGAGGGGGAGACAGCGGGGAGGCCGGGGAGGCAACGGGGGCTGGAGAGGGTGCAGGGGGTGGGGGCGCAAGTGGTTGGGATTGTTGGGTTTGGGTTGGGCGGCTGCGGTGGGCGCAGCTTTCGGACAAATTGCCTGAGGGCGGTGCGGGGTGCCGGGTGGGGTGCGGCGGTGAGAGAGACGGGTGGGGTGGACGCGCGGCGGGGGAGGGGCGGATTTTGATGAATTTGGGGCCGGTGCGCGCGCGAGAGAGGGTTTGGGACAAATTGCCGAACCCCTAGGAATGAAGGTAGCCTGCGGCGTGGGGAAAGGCAAGGAAAAGGGGCGGGGCTAGAGGAAGCGCTGCCAGTGCTGGCGGGTGTGGAGGACGCGAATGATGAGGATATCCGCGTCTTGCTGGCGGTAGGCGATGAGGTGGGGCGGCGTGGGGTGGATGCGGATGGGCGGGGTGAAATCCGCGCGTTCGCGGTTGATGTGGGGGAGGCGGTCGAGGAGGGCGAAGGTGGCGAGGAGTTCGGCGTGGTAGCGGCGCGCCTGTGATTCGCCAAAGGTGCGGGCGCTGTGGCGGATGATCTCGACGATGTCCCGTGATGCCCCGGCGCTGAGCCTAAAGGCCATTGTCGCGGTCGGCCTTGGCCAGGGCGAGGCCTTCATCAAGGATTTCGGGCATGGTGCGTTCGGAGACGCCGCTCTCGATGCCCTCGGTGATGAGGGCCTGGAGCTCCGCATGGGCCACGGCGTATTCCTGATCCTTGCGGATAAGGTCGCGCACGTAGTCGCTGGCATTGCTGTAGCGGCCGGTGCGGGCCTGGGCTTCGACCCAATCCTTCATGGGATCGGGGAGGGAGACGTTCATGGTGGCCATGTTCGAGGGTACCGGATATTTGCCAAAGATTGCCAAAATCTAGGTACGAAATCAAGCATTGTGACGGACATGTCCCAGCCGAATTATGACGCAGGAGAGATCAATCAATTTCATTTGCTGTCAAAAACAAAGACTGCGATAGAGCATTAAAAAACCTCTGAAATGGCAGCGGGTCCGTTAGTGCATCCAAATTATGCTGACCGGATGCCCGAACTAGTGTTCTCGTATTGCTTTGGCTGCGTACTGTTACTGTAAATCTTACAATCGCGCCGGCAGCTCGAGTAGCAGTAACAGTTCCCAGAACATCGTCTGCTCGGTCGATGACGAAGCCTAAGTCTTGGAGGGTCGCGAGCGAGGCGCGGAACACGGCGTTTCGATCCGCCGTATCGAACGACCTGGTAGAGATTGCGCGTTGTGCAACCTGCGTGTTCCCAGTGGCAAGAACCTGCTGCCGGCTATCAAGCTGGCAACCAGATGAAAATATACTAACTACTGCTATTGCAAATACATTTTTCATATTTCGTGTGCCGTGAGGAACAGAGACTGCGAAAGAAGGTTAAAAAATTCCTGATAGAGAGCTGGATCATCGAGTGTTTCGATGCGACTCAGCCTATTGTCCGTGTTGGTGACGACCCTCTGCATTGTAGCTCGCGCGCTGAGTGCGTTCGGCTCGCGCGCAGGTCGGACAACAACCGCAATCCGAATGCGCTGGTCACGATCGAGGACGGCACGGTGCTGGCTTCGCGCTGCTGCAGCTAGCAGAACCAGCAACATCTGAGCCGCAACCTGACCTGCTTCTACGGCGCTTCGATCCTTTGAGCCTGCTACAAGCCCCACACTCGGCCGACTCTCATCGATCTGAAAGCCGAGATCCTGTAAAACGCCCGCAACAGCCTGAAGCATTTGAGTTTCGTCGGATGTGTCAAAGCGACGCGATTGGAGCGAGCGGAGGTTCGTCGTGGCATCGGATGCAGTAAAGTGACGCGCGTGTAATTCATTCTGCTCTACGCAGGCAGGGAACAATGAAATAACACCGAAACCAAATATGCACCGTCGTGAAAACACTTCAGAAGCTCGTGGAGCGATAGGAAAAGTCGCGCACAACTCCCGCTTCATCAAGGCGAATAATAATCGTCAGCGTACGTTGTTGAGTGGACCTTACGCCGCTCGATTGTCCTGCGCTTAGAAGAATCAAACTTCCAGCAACGCCGCCTTGGGAATAGGCTGATGTAGTCGAGATACGGTCGTAGACCCATGTTTCTCCTCTGCGACCATCCGACGTAACCATGTTGGGGGCGCCCAGCACGGCGATGACATCGCCGCCGCTCATGCCCCTGCGGATTTCACGCTGGACCGTGCCGACCGTGATGCGATCGTTGTTCCCCCCCATCGCCGCATTTACGCCGTCCGCATGCTGCGCGGGCGAGCACGCGAGGACCGGAAGTAGGCCAAGGAAGCAGGCGAATAGCTTGACAGCTTTGAACCTCATGGACGGGACTCCCCTTGCGTACGGCCTGTAGTCGGGCGGCGTTCAACGAGCGGCCGCGTTGGCGCTGGCACCTCGGTGTCTGCCGCAACGGCGAACGTTTCGCGCCCCATCATTGCGGCAAGTGGCCCAAAGAAATTGCTTTGGTAAAACTCCGGCGCATCAACCTCGCGAACCTGGTTGGGCGGCATAGCAATCGCCGCGTTGAGTCGGACTACGCTCCGGTTTTGGCCCTGTGCTCGAACAACAGCCGCAACTCGCAAACGATCGTTCTTCGTAGCAGTGATTGTGCCCGATCCTGCATCCACGCGTGTGATCCGGTACCCAAGGTCATGAAGCGTCGCCACAACTCCACGCGCAACCAAATTTTCCTGTCCATCCACTGTGCGTGATTGCATAGAACGTAGTTCAACGGCGGACCGGGTCGAGCCTACAAAATTTTCTTCCTGACTGGGGACACAAGCACTCAAAAAAACGAGCAAAACCAACGCGTAGCGCTTCATGTGCGTACTCCCGCTGCTAAACTTTGTCGCAACAGGTTGTGAAACTCTCTGTACATGGCGGGATCTTCGATAGAGTCGAAGCGAGATACACCTTGATTCGTTGTAACGCGCCTCTCGAAGGATACTCTTATTTCTGCAGAAGATTGGGCATTCAACTGCCGCGTAGTAAGAGTTGCGCGTATGGTTTGACGTTCATCCCAACTTGGGACTACGGCGACTAGAAAAACGGCTGCAATAATGGTAAC
>JBKJQU010000216.1:0-8337 GCA_046594995.1 Aestuariivirga sp. | reverse complement strand
GATGAAAAAGCGATGAAAACCGTGCCGCTTTCCGGCCATTTGCGCCGCGCGAATGGCCTGGCGTCACCGATGCGGAGTCTTGCCCCGTCAAAATCTTGCCAGTATTGACGGGTCTAGGAACGTGGACGTTTGCCATCTTTCATGGCAATCGCCATAATTCAATGAGTACCCGACTCATGCGAGGGAATGGATTGCCGATGGAATTGAAGATGAGTGTTACGAACCGGCTCATGGCCTTGTCTTTATTGGGTTTTCTGGTAGCAGGCTGCTCCACGACGGGCGGCTCCGACAGCAGCAGTTCCGATGCCAGTGTCGCTCCTGCAGGGCTTGTGGCCAGCGAGATCCGCACCATCCTGGCCGGCAAGAGCTGGCGATTCCAGGGGCCCAACAACACCGGCACCACGCTCTATGCCGCCGATGGCTCCTCCCTCGTCGAAGTCGACGGCAAGGGCACCACCAAGGGCAAGTGGACCACCAAGGACGGCCAGCTCTGCGAAAGCTTTGATCCTGCACCGTTTTTGCCAGGCGGCGTTCCGATGAGCTGCTATCCTTTCTCGCGCGGGGCCAACCCCAACAGCTACCAGGCAGGCAAGGCCACCTTTACCGTTGCCCTGTAGCAACAGTGTGATCGCTCGCCATATTTGAGCCACACGCTCACCAAAGTACTGCCGCCTGCGGAACCGATAGCCTGTGAAACGGTTTTGATATATTCGCAGGGATAAAAACTTATGATTTCGCGCCTGTCGCGCCGCCGCATCTTGTTGGGAACACTTGCTTTTTCGGCTTGGGCTCCGCATGCCATGGCGCAAGACGAGCCCTTCGTGGAGTTCGATAATAGTCCCGATCCGGTTCAGGGAACGGGCGGCGTTCCGCTTGTTGCCGAGGAACAATATTACGACCCCGCCCTTTTGCCGCCCCCTGAATCGGAAATCGATTTTCCCATCGAGCCGATCAATCCGCGCAAGATCAAGAAGCAGTTCCGCCGGCAGTCGGTCGATTTCGAGGGTAACGAGGACCCCGGCACGCTGGTCGTCGATCCCGATAATCGCTTTCTTTACCATGTGTTGGCCTATGGCCGCGCCAAGCGCTATGGCGTAGGCGTGGGCCGCGCGGGCTTCGCCTGGACGGGTGCAGCCAAGATCGGCATGAAGCGGCGCTGGCCGCGCTGGGTACCGCCGCGCGAGATGGTGGACCGTGACGAGAACGCCCGCAAATGGGTGAACGGCCAGCCCGGCGGCCCCGACAACCCGCTTGGCGCGCGCGCCCTCTACCTCTATGCCAATGGAGTGGACACACTTTACCGCATCCACGGCACCACCGAGCCACAGAGCATCGGCAAGGCCATGTCATCAGGCTGCATCCGCATGCTGAACGAAGACGTCGCCGACCTGTTCGACAATGTGATCGTTGGAACCCCCGTCACGGTGCGGCCCTCGAAGGGCGTTTGATCTTGCCGGCACATCGCGGAATAACGGCCATCGGCTTCGATGCCGACGATACGTTATGGCAGAACGAGACTTTCTTCCGCATGACCGAGCAGCGCTTCACCGAACTCCTCGCCGATCACGGCGAACATCAGGTGATTTCGGCAAAGCTGCTGGAGGCCGAACGCCGCAACCTGAAATTCTATGGCTACGGCGTGAAGGGTTTCACCCTGTCGATGATCGAGACCGCGCTGGAAATGACCGATGGGCAGGTCAGCCCTTCGGTGATCGCGGAAATCCTGAGCTTTGGCCGCCAGATGCTGCAAAACCCGGTGGAAACGCTGCCTCACGTGCATGAGACGCTGCAAGCACTGGCGGGGAAGTACCGCATTCTCCTGATCACCAAGGGCGACCTCTTCGACCAGGAACGGAAGCTCGCGCAATCGGGCCTCGGCGAATATTTTGACGCGGTCGAGATCGTCAGCGAAAAAACGCCACAGACCTATGGCCGTATCTTCGCGCGGCATACCGATGGCCCGGAGTATTCGTTGATGGTTGGCAATTCACTGAAGTCGGACGTGGTGCCAGTGATAACGGCGGGCGGCTGGGGCGTTCATGTGCCGCATGAATTGACCTGGATCCTGGAGCACGAAGAGGCACCGGTTGACAATCCCCGCTTCCGCCAGATCGCGGACCTGAGCGGGTTGCTGCCGCTGCTGGGGCAAATCGCTTGAATGCAATGACACGCTGTGGCACATGCCCGGCACTGGTTTGAGGACGTGGATTTTGATCGGCAATACCAATCGTGTACTGAGTATCCTGGGCATCGCCGTCTTTTTGGCAGCTTGCTCTAGCGGACCATCGGGCGTGCGCATCACCAATGGCGGCACTTCGGCAACGACTGACAAGCAAGTGGAACCCATCCACTCCTTCAGCGCCGCCGAAATTCAGTCAGCCATCACTGGCAAGACCTTTCAATACACAAGGTCCGACGGCAACGGCTTCGTCACTTACAACGCCGATGGCACCTTCAGCTTTCAGGACGATGTGAAGGGTGGCGGCACGGGCAAGTGGTCGGTCAGCGGTTCACAGTTCTGCGAAAGCTTCGGCGCAGGCGCCCCCACTGAATGCGGTGACTTCAAGAACACAGGCGACGCCTACTTCGCCGCCAAGTCGCGTCTTGTGGAAATGAAGGTCTAGCCCTGCAGGAACGGGTTGCTCTGCCGCTCTTCGCCTACCGTGCTGGGCGAGCCGTGGCCGGGAAGAAAGACAACGTCATCTCCCATCGGAAAAATCTTTTGGCGAATAGAGCGCAGCAGCGTTTCGTGATCACCACGCGGCAAATCCGTGCGCCCCACCGAACCCTGGAACAGCACGTCACCCATCAGGGCGAGGCGGTTATCGGCGTTGAAGAACACGATTGAACCGGGCGAATGCCCCGGCGCGTGGTGGATCGAGAACTGCAAATCGCCAACGGTGACTGTGTCGCCGTCCTGAAGCCAGCGGTCCGGCGTCACCGCGCGCGCGTCCATCATGCCATACTTGGCGCCGCTCTCCGGCAGCGCCTCGAGCAGAAACAGGTCTTCAGCATGCGGCCCCTCGATCGGCACATTGAGTGCCTCCTTCAATGCGGCGGCACCGCCTGCATGGTCGATGTGGCCGTGGGTGAGCAAGATCTTCTCGATCGTGACGCCGCTCTTCGATATCGCTTCCAGAATGCGCGAAACATCGCCACCCGGATCGACGATTGCGCCGACTTTTTTCTCGTCGTCGAAAACCAGCGAGCAGTTCTGCTGGAAGGGTGTGACAGGAATGATAAGGGCCTGAAGCTTTGACATGGCCGCGCTGCATAGCTGTGAGAAGAGCCAAGCGCAACCCGCCCTTGCCCGAAGCAAGGCACGCCGCTAGAGGCTGTTGAACAGCAGTTCAGTAAAGCCATTCACAGCATGTCAGTCACAGGGACCAGTGCCCCGCGTTACGGGAATCTCGTCGCCGCCATCGCGGCGGTGGCCTCCTGCGATATTGCATTGGGCCTGACGCTGCAATTGCTGCCGCTGCTCATGGAGAAGCAAGGGGTAGCCGCCTGGGTGATCGGTCTTAATGCCGCGATGGGCCCGATCGGCATCCTGATGGCTGGTCCCTTCCTGCCGTATGTGCTGGGCAATGTCGGCACGAAACGCGCAGCCTTCATTATCATCGCATTGCTGATTGCCATCCTGATTGCAATCAAGCTTTCGCCCTTCTGGATGTGGTTCCCGCTGCGCTTCCTCTTCGGCATCTGCACCGGTGCGCTATTCACGATCAGCGAAGCGTGGGTGCTAACCTATGCGGGCGATGGCAACCGTGGCCGCGTGATGGGCTTCTATACCAGCGTTCTGGCGGTTTCATTCTCGGTCGGCCCGCTGATCATCCCCTGGACCGGCATCGACGGCTGGCTCCCTTGGATGATCGGCATCGTCTGCATCATTCTGGCAGCACTGCCGATGGCTTTCGTGAAGGTCGACCGCGACGACTTCCGCCAGACCCGGTCCGGAAGCTTCTTTGCATTCGTGCGCAAGGCTCCATTGCTGCTCTTCGCTGTCTGCGCCGCAACGCTTTTCGACAACGTACTCATTTCCTTCTTTACGATCTTTGGCCTGCGCAACGGGCTGGACCTTGATGTTGCCAGCCGCATCCTTGGTGTCGGTATCATCTGCAATGTCTTCATGTTCTATCCGTTGGGCTGGCTTGCCGACCACTGGTCGAGGCGTGGTGTCGTGGTACTGACAGCATCGCTTTCCGTACTGCTGTCGCTGAGCCTCATCATCCTCATCGATCACTGGCTCATCTGGCCGGCCACCGTCCTGCTTACGGCGTCGGCCTTCGGCGTTTATGTCGTGGCGCTCGCCACCATGGGCGATGCCTTCAAGGGTCCGGACGTGATGGCGGGTGCGGCGGCAATCGCGGCCATGTGGGGCATCGGCGGATTGATCGGCCCGCCCGTTGCGGGTCTTGCCATCGATATCTTCGGCATTAATGCCATGCCGGTGACGCTCGCATCCTTCTACGTGATATTGCTGACAGGACTGTTCTTTAGCGGCGGCAAGCTGGTGCGGGAGACTGCAGGTGGATAGGCAGCGCATCATCAACCTGTTTGCGGCAACCGCCGCCATCACGGTGTTCGGCTTCACGCTGGGCCTGATGTTTCCGCTGCTGTCCTTGAAGATGGAAGCGCAGGGCATTCCTTCCGACATCATCGGCTACAACGCCGCAATGCAGCCGCTGGGTATCATGCTCGCGGTCTTCACGATCCCGCCCGTCGTCCACCGGTTCGGAGCCAAGCGCGCCGTAATCGGGGCGGCACTTCTCACCGCAGCCGTCATCCTTTGCTATCCTTTTCTGCCGGTGTTCTGGTGGTGGTTCGGCCTCCGCGTGCTGCAGGGCTTTTTCGTGTCCACGCTGTTTGCCATCAGCGAGGCATGGATCGTGCGATTCGCGGAAGGTCCCTACCGTTCGCGCATTCTCGCTGGTTACACGTCGATCCTCGCATTGAGTTTCGGCGGCGGCCCGATCATCATCGGCTTTACCGGGATCGATGGCCCCATGCCCTTTTTTATCGGCGCGGCCGTTCTTCTCGTTGCCACGCTGCCGATCTTCTTCGTCAATGACGAAGCGGTGGACAGCGAGGATGAGGCACCGCTCTCGGTCATCGGCTTTGCGAAGAAGGCGCCGATCCTTTTGTTCGCCGTCGGCATGTTTGCAATCATCGATGCCGCGAACCTCAGTTTTCTTCCCGTCTATGCCGTGAAAAAGGGCTTTGACCAGGAAATGGCGGCGATGGCGCTGACCGCTTTCATCGTCGGCAATACCGTGCTGCAATTTCCCATCGGATGGGCGGCGGATCATTTCCCGAAGCGCCTTGTCATGCTGTGCTGCGGAATCGCCACGGCCGTCGCCTCGCTGCTTGTGCCGGTCACCTTCGGCACCTGGATGCTCTGGCCCGTGCTCACGATCGTCGGCGCGACCTCGGCGGGAATCTACACCGTGGCCCTGGGCGAACTCGGCGAGCGCTTCTCCGGCCATGAACTGGTGACGGGAACGGCGTCCTTCTCCACCACATGGGGCCTTGGGGCTCTGGTAGGGTCACTGTCGGCGGGCTGGTCCATTGCAGCCTTCGGTCCTGATGGTATGCCTTACACGATGTCAGCCATCTTCGTGGTATTCATCGTGGCGACCGCGCAAAGCCTGCGCACCAGCCTTCGTGCGAGAACCACATAAGCTGCGGCACGCCACCCATCTCGACATTTGCCGGAGGTGCTGTGATTGTAGTGGCCATCGTGATACAGGCGCTGTTCAGTGCCATCCGGGAAAGCCGCAATGCCAGACGCAACAGCCGCCGCGAACCAGCTTACGACCGTCCGTGATTTACTGCGCTGGGCTTTAAGCGAATTCCGCGCGGCGAAACTCAGCCACGGGCATGGCACGGCATCGGCCATCGACGAGGCCGCCTTCCTCATTCTTGAAACGCTGCATCTACCAATCGATGACATCAATCCATGGCTCGACGCGACGTTGCTGGAAAGCGAGCGCGTCGCCGTCGCCGAAATCATCCGCCGACGGATCGATACGCGGATGCCCGCAGCCTATCTCGTGAAGCGCGCCTATATTCATGGCGTGCCTTTCTATGTCGACCAGCGCGTGATCGTGCCGCGCTCCTATATCGGTGAACTGATGTTTACGGGCATCTTCGATGGCGAGGATGCGAGCCTGATCGCGGATACATCGTCAGTGACAAGCGTGCTCGATCTCTGCACGGGTTCGGGATGCCTTGCCATCATCGCGGCAGGCATTTTCCCGGACGCGGATGTAGACGCGGCAGACCTGTCGGGCGATGCACTGGATGTTGCCCGTATAAATGTCGACAACCATGATTTCGTCAACCGTATCAACCTGTTGCAAGGCGATCTTTTCGAAGCGGTTGAAGGCCGCACCTACGACCTCATCATTTCGAATCCACCTTATGTAGCGGGCGGCGAGGTGGCGGCCTTCCCGCCCGAATATGGTCATGAGCCCATCATGGCGCATATCGGCGGAGACGACGGCCTCGATATCGTGCGGCGCATTCTGGAGGAGGCAGCCGAACATCTCAATCCAGGAGGCGGGCTCCTCTGCGAAATCGGCACGGGCCGCGACATGCTGGTGGCGGAATATCCCCATCTCGATTTCCTGTGGCTCGACACGGAAGAATCGCAAGGCGAAGTCTTCTGGATCACGCGCGAGCAATTGCTTGGCTGATTACTTCCGCAAGCCCGTGGCGGTGACGAGGTTGTCGTACATTTGCCGTGTCATCCTCGCCATATCCGGCATCAGCGGGTATGACTCGGAAACGAGCCTCGGATAGGCACCAGGGCCATTGTGCCTTTCGAGATTTGCGATGTATGCGGGCAACGATGACCAACCCGCAACCGTCTGCGGCGTGAACTCGCAGTGAAACTGTGTGCTCAGGGCATGCTCGTCGATGGCGATTGACTGCACTGCGGTTTGCGCTGACGAAGCCAGCACGATGGCCTGCTGCGGCGCGCGCTTCACCTCCGCCATGTGCCACTGCATCACCTTGTGGGAATTGCTCAAGCCCGATGTCAGGCGATGATCGCGCGCGTCTTCGGTCAGAGTAACATTGTAAACGCCGACCTCGGCCTCGTCAGCTAGTGCCACTTCACCGCCGAGTGCCGATGTCAGCAATTGATGGCCAAGGCACACGCCGAAATAGGGCTTGGCGCGATCCATCACCCATTCGCGGATTGCCTGCTTCTCGGCAGCGAGCCATGGGTGCTCGTCCTCCTGCCAGGTGTCCTGCGCGCCACCCAGCACGAACATGAGGTCGTAGGGTGCAAGATTGGGGATCTCGTGGCCCTCGAACAGGCGCACCGGCTCAGGGATAATTCCGTCCTCGGCGAAATAGTCTAGAAATCGGCCCGGATGGTCGTGGTCCATATGCTGAAAGACAAGCGCGCGCTTCATCTCGAATTTCCTATCGAACCGGCGGCATGACCAAGGATCTGGCCTGGCATTGCCGCTCTTCGTTCGCGCCGCATTGCCTGAAATTCCCGCGCCTGTCGATACAGATGCGAAGCTCCGAGAGCCGCGCCCGGTCCCTTGCATTGCCGCATTGCACCGAGATCATGCCTGAGGTCAGATCGCGGTTCGTTTTCACGAAGTCGGTAACGAGTTGGTCAGGCGTCGTCATCACCGGTGCCTGGGGTGAAAGATAGCGCGCCGGAATGCGCAACTTCTCGAACAGCAGGCGCGTCACTTCGAAATAGTCCGCCATTGCAAGGCCCGAACAGCTGCCGTGCTTCTTCCACTCGTGGATGATAAGCTTCTTCGACGGCATGATGTCCAGCATCTGATCGATCTGCTGCTGGGAAACCCAGTCCTCGTCCGTCGGGCAATCTTGCGGCCAGCCTTCATTATATTGCGGCCAGAGCCCATGCACTACGAAGGCGAAGCGCTTTCCGGGCGCACACTGTTGGCGGTCATCCCGGGCCTCGGGAGTGGCGCAATAGGTGGGAGACCATGACAACGACAGCACGAAGTAGTCGAAGACGCCTGACTTGTGGTTTTCCCGCGCAGGCGCGGATGTGGCCGTCAGCAGGACGGCAAGGGCGAATGCGGCGATCTGAAAAGAAATTTCGAATGTTTTGGGGATAGCCGGACTTCGGGACATGTCTCGCCGATGATTTTCCAGGAGGAGTTGTTGAGGTTCATTTCGCAGCGAGCAAGCTTGCCCCGTATGCAGGCAAATTGTCCCTGGGAGTAGACGGTGCCGTTCGCGCGGCATTTGCAGTCATGTGCCGCCGCTGGTGCGGCAGACATCACAAGCACAGCAATCAGGGCGGCAGCGAGCGGACTTACCCCATCCCGGTTAAACGGG
>JBKJQU010000192.1:0-5461 GCA_046594995.1 Aestuariivirga sp. | reverse complement strand
GACGCCGCGCAACGACAGCAGGAGATCGGCCCGCAACGGCTCGCCGCCGATGCGCTCACGCAGCGCTTCGCCTGCTGCCACATATTGTTCCAGCACATCCTGGTTGAGCCGAACCGTTTCAACCGCCACGGCACCGCTCACGCTAAGCGAGACCTGCAGGTTGCCGCGCTTGAACGCCTGCGTGAGCGCACTGCGCAGCGGGGTTTCCAGCGCCTCGAAGCCCGTGGGAAGTCGGCAGCGCACGTCCAGTGCCTTGCCGTTCACGCTCTTGATCTCCCATTGCCAGAACAGCCCATCCAGTGCGGCGGAGGAACGGGCAAATCCGGTCATGCTGGAAATCGGCATCAAGGCTCCGGGAGAAGAATCAGGGAGCCTTCTTCTAGATCAGTTCAACCCGTGGGGGAACGGCTCAGCGGCGAGGGTTGCGCCTGGGGATAACAACCTGTTTTCCGTCCACCACCACGATGGCGCCGGGCTTCAATGCAGCGGGCGGTGGCGGAGGTTGAGTTTCAGCCACGGTTTCTGTGGCAGGCGCAACCGCAGCCGGTTCGGCAGGCGCGGCCTCGGGTGCAGGGGCTGCGGTATCCGGCGCAGGAACAGCCGCAGCCTCGGGCGCCGGCTCGACGGGTGCCGGCGCTTCCGCAGCAGCGGCGGGTGCATCTGCATCAGCAGCGGGTGCCGTGGCAGCCGTGTCGGCGGATGGCGGAGTGTCGGCTCCCGTATCGGCAGCGGCGGCGGCAGCAGCATTGCCCGCGATTTTCCGCCACTTCTTCACATTGCGGTTATGCTCTTCGAGCGTCGTCGCGAAGGCATGCCCGCCGGAACCATCGGCAACGAAGTAGATATAGTCGGTGATCTGCGGGTTGAGCACCGCTTCGAGTGCCGCGCGCCCCGGATTGGCGATGGGGCCGGGCGGCAGCCCATTGATGCGGTAGGTATTGTAGGGCGTCTCGGTTTCGATGTCGGTGCGGGTGAGCGAACGGTCGAGCTTTCCCTTGCTGCCCACGATGCCATAGATGATCGTCGGATCGGACTGGAGCCGCATGCCCTTCTTGAGGCGGTTGATGAAGACCGAGGCGATGACCGGACGCTCGGCGGCGACACCGGTTTCCTTTTCCACGATCGAGGCGAGGATGACCGCCTGTTCCTTGGTTTCGATGACGGGGGCGGGCTGGCGCTTGTCCCACAATTCATTGAGCAGCTTCGCTTGCGCGGCCTGCATGTCCTCCACCAGTCTCTGGCGCGTCATGCCGCGCCGGAACACATAGGTATCCGGCATGACGGCGCCTTCGGCTGAAACGGTGGCCGGAGGCCCGGTGAGGATCTCGTTGGCGTTGACGCGCGCGGCCGCCATTTCGCTGGTCCAGCCTTCCGGCACCGACAGCTTGTAAGTGATGGACTTGCCGCTGGCGATCAGCGCCATCACGTCCTGCATGGAGGCGGCTTTCGGGAATTCATATTCGCCCGCCTTGAGCCGCGTGCGCGTCCCCGTCACATAGGACATGGCCGAGAACAGGCCCGCGTTTGAGATGACGCCACCTTCTTCGAGTGCCGACGCGATCTGCGGCGTGCCAAGGCCGGTCTCGACGATGAACACCTTGCTGTCGGCCAATGGGCCAGGCGTCGTATATTCCTGGAATGCGAAATAGGCTGCAGTTGCGGCGCCGATGGTGCCCACCACCAGCAGCAGGAATGTCCAGAGGAACACGCGCGAGGCAGCCGAGGCCCGCCGCTTGGAATGCCGGGGCTCTGGAACCTTCACGGATGGCTGTGGTGTGTTCAACCCGGTTGTCCTGTTGGGCGGCTAGGCCGCGTAGCGGCGCATGATGAGTGATGCGTTGGTGCCACCGAAACCAAAAGAATTGGACAGAACTGTGTTGATCTCCTTCTTCTTCGCAACCTTCGGCACGAGATCGATCTGGGTTTCGACCGACGGATTGTCGAGATTAAGCGTTGGCGGCGCAATATTGTCGCGGATCGCGAGAATCGAGAAGATCGCTTCGACAGCACCCGCGGCGCCAAGAAGATGGCCGACGGAAGACTTCGTCGACGACATGGTGAGTTCCGCCGTGCGGTTGCCCATCAGGCGTTCGACCGCGCGCAACTCGATCTCGTCGCCAAGCGGCGTCGACGTGCCGTGCGCGTTGACATAGTCGATCTCATGCGCCTGCAGGCCGGCGCGCTTCAGTGCCGCCTTCATGCAACGGAATGCGCCGTCGCCGTCAGGAGATGGTGCCGTCACATGATAGGCATCGCCCGACATGCCATAGCCCACGACCTCGGCATAGATGGTGGCGCCGCGCGCCTTTGCATGCTCGAGTTCTTCAAGCACGACGACGCCTGCGCCCTCGCCCATCACGAAGCCATCGCGGTCCTTGTCATAGGGGCGCGAGCCTTTTTCAGGGTTGTCGTTGAACTTGGTGGCCAGCGCCTTGCAGGCGATGAAGCCCGCGATGCCCAGCCTGCAGACGGCCGATTCAGCACCACCCGCGATCATGATGTCGGCATCGTCGAACGCGATGATGCGTGCGGCATCGCCAATCGCATGGGAACCGGTGGAACAGGCCGTGACCACAGCATGATTCGGGCCCTTGCAGCCAAACTCGATCGAGATGAGGCCCGAGGCGAGATTGATGAGCGAGC
Source organism: Aestuariivirga sp. (assembly GCA_046594995.1). GTDB lineage: Bacteria > Pseudomonadota > Alphaproteobacteria > Rhizobiales > Aestuariivirgaceae > Aestuariivirga. The sequence continues at coordinate 2,818 of JBKJQU010000192.1, read as the reverse complement.
CCGGAATGAAGAACGGGCTGATGCGGCGCGGACCCTTCTCATGCATCAGCATGGTGGTGTCGGCAATAGACGTGAGGCCGCCGATGCCGGAGCCCACGAGCACTCCGGCGCGGTATTTCTCGTCCTCGGTATCGAGGGTGATGCCGGAATCCTTCATCGCCTGCTTTGCGGCGGCAACCGCATAGATGATGAAATCGTCGTAACGGCGCAGATCCTTGTGATCCATCCATTGGGCCGGATCGAATGTGCCGTTGCTGCCGTCCCCTCGCTTCACTTCGCAGGCGATCTTGCAGGGCAGATCCGATGCATCGAAGCGGGTGATGGGGCCAGCGCCCGAATGTCCCGCCAGCAAGCGGCTCCACGTCTCTTCCACGCCCGTTGCGAGGGGGGAGACGACTCCAAGTCCGGTAACGACCACACGGCGCATCTGCACTGCCCTTTCTACAAGAAAACGCGGCGGCAGGATGTTGATTTTCCTGCCTCCGCGCAACTAATTTGACAGATCGGCCCTTGAGGACGATCAGGCGCCACCGGTCAGGTGGCGCTCTTTTCGATGAACTTCACGGCGTCGCCGACGGTCTGGATGGTTTCGGCGGCATCGTCCGGAATCTCGATTCCAAACTCTTCTTCGAAGGCCATGACCAGCTCGACAGTGTCGAGGCTGTCCGCGCCGAGGTCGTCGATGAAGCTCGCTTCGGACTTGACCTTGTCGGCTTCGACGCCGAGATGCTCGACGACGATTTTCTTCACACGCTCAGCCACATCACTCATTTTTCGCAAGTCCTTGGTTGTTTTTCAATTTGTTCGGCAGGACAGCAGGACCCCCTGCGGCCCCCCACATGCCGGGGGCTTCCTACCACAAAATGATTGGCCGTCAAAAGGGGCATTGGCGGGCCTTGTTATACAACGGCAAATCCGGTTGCGGCGGACGTTTCCATTTGGCAGTCTGCGCAGATGCGCATGTTTGTAATCGCTTTCGTTCTAGCCCTGTTTGCAACACCCGTTCAGGCTGACGGCGAGTTGGACAGCCTGCTTTCAGCCTTCGACAAGGATCGCCTGGCCCGCTTCGAGGAAACCTCAGCCGAGGCGCTGAACGAGGCCAGAAATAATGGCGTCGCTTCGGATGCGGCCCTTCTGGACCGGCTTCTGAAGGGTGAGCCCCTGCCGGTTGAGGGACATTTCGACCCAACTGGCACGTGGCGCTGCCGGACGATCAAGGCAGGCGGCATCCTGCCATTGACAGTCTACCCGACATTCAAATGCGTAATCGCTGATGATGGCGCCGGCTGGTTCCTGAAGAAAGTGACGGGATCACAACGCACCGAGGGCCGCTTTTATACCGAGAGCGCCACGCGGCTGGTCTATGTTGGGGCGAGTTATGTTGCTGGCGAAAAGCCGCGCAGATATGGCCAGGATCCGAAAGAGGATCAGGTTGCAATCGTCGAGCGCCGCGCTGAAAACAGGCTCGTCTTCCTGTTTCCGGCGCCACAGTATGAATCGAAGCTCGATATTCTCGTGCTCGAGCGCTGATCCTCAGATCATCGCCATGCCGCCGTTGACGTGCAGCGTCTGGCCGGTGACGTAGCCTGCTTCTTCGGATGCCAGATAAAGCACGGCGGCGGCGATGTCCTCGGGCGTGCCGAGCTTTCCGGCAGGCACGCGGGTAAGGATGCCTTCCTTCTGCTTGTCGTTCAGCACATCCGTCATCGGCGTGGCGATGAACCCCGGCGCGACCGCATTGACCGTCACGCTGCGGGACGCCAGTTCCTGTGCCAGCGACTTGGTGAGGCCGATGATGCCGGCCTTGGAGGCCACATAATTCGCCTGCCCCGGATTGCCGGTGACGCCGACAACCGACGTGATGTTGATGATGCGGCCCCAGCGCTTCTTCATCATGCCGCGCATGGCAGCGCGGCAGAGGCGGAATCCGGCGGTGAGGTTGACGTCGATCACCGCGTTCCAGTCATCATCCTTCATGCGCATGGCAAGGCCGTCCTTGGTGATGCCGGCATTGTTGACGAGAATGTCGAGCGATCCCATCGCCGCTTCCGCCGCGGGTATCAGCTTTTCGACGTCGGCTGGGTCAGAAAGGTTGCAGGTCAAGACATGCGCGCGCTCGCCAAGCTCGGCTTTCAAGTTCTCCAGCACGCCAGCGCGCGTGCCGGATATTGCCACAGTGGCCCCCGCCTTGTGCAACGCGCGGGCAATTGCAGCGCCGATGCCGCCTGTCGCACCTGTCACCAGCGCGGTTTTGCCGTTGAGATCGAACATGTTGTTTATCCTTGTCTGATGGAGGCTGCGGCGGCGGCGATGTCGTCCGGCGTACCGATGGCGGAAGCGGTTGCTTCCGGCGCGTTTTTCCTGGAGAGGCCGGTCAGTACCTTCCCCGCACCGATCTCATAAAAGCGCGTGATGCCGTGAGCCGCCATATAGGCCACGCACTCGCGCCAGCGCACGGTGCCCGTTACTTGGGCAACGAGGCTGATCCGGATGTCGAGCGGATCGATCAATGGTGCTGCACCTATATTGGCGACCACGGGTACAACAGGCTTGTACATGGTGACGGAGGACAGCGCGTCCGACATCACATCGGCCGCAGGCTGCATCAACGCGCAATGGAAAGGCGCGGAGACGGGCAGCAGGATGGCGCGCTTGGCGCCCTTGGCCTTGGCAATCTCCATCGAGCGTTCGACGGCGGCCTTGTGGCCGGAAACCACGACCTGCCCATCGCTGTTGTCATTCGCGGCCTGGCAGACATCGCCCTGCGCCGCTTCGGCTGCAACCAAGGTTGCGGTGGCGAAATCGAGGCCGAGGAGTG
>JBKJQU010000458.1:0-6512 GCA_046594995.1 Aestuariivirga sp. | reverse complement strand
GCAGCCGCTCCGCGCCCATGATGTCCGCCGCCTTCACCACAAGCCGCATGGCAAGCTGCATCGCCTTGCCCGATGCGCCATCAAGCAGGGCGCGGGCCTGGTCATCGGGCTGCAAGGTCACGGCTTCACTTTTTCACGCGCGATGTGATTGAGGCCGAGGTAGTCGGTCTTGCCGGATCCGAGTACGGGCAGTTCCGGCAGCACTAGAACATTGCGCGGAATCATCAGCGTCGAGGAGCCCGCCGCCTTCATGCCGTCCAGCACTGTCCTGGTATCGAGCGTGTCACCGGTCGTGAACATCACAAGCTGTTCGCCCTTCTTCGCATCCGGCACGGAAACGACAGCATGCTGCGCATCGGGGAAAACCTGCTGCAACTTCATTTCGACCGCCGACAGCGATATCATCTCGCCCGCGATCTTCGAGAAACGCTTGGCGCGGCCGAGGATGGTGACGAAGCCCATTTCGTCAACCTTCACGATGTCGCCCGTGTCATACCAGCCATCTGGGGGGGCCTCGATCACGCCCGGATTATCGGCGCGGAGGTAGCCCAGCATCACGTTGGGGCCCTTGACGAAGAGGCGCCCCCCTTCCTCGATGCCGGGGACGGGCTCCAACCTGTAGTCGATCCGGTCGAGCAGGCGGCCCACGGTTCCGGTGCGATAGTGCATGGGCGTATTGACGGCGATGACGGGCGCACATTCGGTGGCGCCATAGCCCTCCAGAATGCGGAGGCCGAATTTCTCGATCCAGATTTCGCGCGTCTCGGGCTTCACGCGCTCGGCGCCTGCAACGACAAGACGGACGTTGAAGAAATCATATGGATGGGCGTTACGCGCATAGCCCATGAGGAAGGTGTCGGTGCCAAACAGCACGGTGGCGTTGGTGTCGTAGCAGAGTTCCGGCACCACCTTGTAATGCAGCGGCGAGGGATAGAGGAAGGTGCGTACGCCGGCCAGCACAGGCAGCAACGCACCGCCCGTCAACCCGAAGGCGTGGAACATCGGGAGCGCATTGAACACGATGTCAGACGCGGTGAATGCGATGCGGGCCGCCGCCTGATAACGGTTGGCATGAAGGTTCCGGTGCGAGAGGACAACGCCCTTTGGCACGCCCTCCGAGCCGGACGTGAACAGGATGACAGCAGGTGCATTGGGATCGCGTTCTGCACCAGCCGCACGCAAAGCCGTTTCCGAGAAGAAGCGAGCCCACATGCCGTAGAGCTTGTCCTTCGCGGTCAGGGTCTCGCGCAGATCCTCGAGGTAGATGATCTTGCGGTTCCCGGAGAGGAGCTTCACGTCCTCTTCCATGTTGCCGGCTTCGATGAAGCGGCGCGACGTGACGATGCTCGAGGCTTCAGCTGCCGCACAGGCAGCACCCATGTTCACCGCACCGGTCGAGAAATTCAGCATGGCCGGCACGCGGCCAAAGGCGTGAAGCCCGAAGAGTGTGACGAAGCAGCCGTTGGCATTGGGCAGCAGCACGGCGACATTCTTCTCGCCCTTGGTGAGTGCTGCAATGCGGCGGCCGAGGATGAAGCTGCCCATGATCAGGCGGTCGTAGCTTGCCGGGTTGCGCTGGATGTCTTCGAGCACCTTGTGGCCGCGGCCGTGGGTGGCTCTCGCATCGAGCAGCGCCTGAAACAGCGTGCGGTCGATGTTGGAGGTGCGGAACACCATGTCGCTCATCACGTCATAGAGCCGGTCGGCCTGATGCTCGCGGAGCGCCGAGCCGCGCATGCCTTCAGGCGCATCGAACTTCACGGGGGGCAGGAAGGTGATCGTGATCTTGGGGAACCAGCGCAGGCGCAGCTTGCCGCGCATCTTGGAAAAGGGTGTATACTGCGCGCCATCGATGCGAACGGGCAGCACGCGGGCTTTCGCCATCTGCGCGATGGCGCTCGGGCCTTCATAGATCTTCATCAGAGCGCCGGTGACGGTGAGGCGGCCTTCCGGAAAAATCACGACCTTGCGGCCCTTCTTCAACTCGTCGACGAGAAGGCGAAGCGCCATGGGGTTCGTGGGGTCGATGGGGATCATGTTGAACAGAGAGAAAGTGGGTTTCGCCCACCAGGTTTTCGCAACATGGGTGTTGATGGCGAAACTGGCACGATCCGGCAGGAAGGCCGAAAGCAAGGGGCCATCGAGCAGCGAGGTGTGGTTGGCGACGATGACGGCCTTGCGGCCGGCGGCACGAAAGTTTTCCATGCCCTTCACTTCGACGCGGTAGCACAGGCGGAACACCTGCCGCGCGATGTTGGCGAACAGCTCCTGCGGCAGCAGGCGGCAGATCCAGATCGCCGCACCGGCATTGGCGATGCCCAGCAGCAGAAAAAACCCTTGCGCCGACATGAAGCGGAGCAGCGTTGCGGCAGCAAGCGCCGACATAATCATGAAAATGGCGTTCATGACATTGTTGGCGGCAATGACGCGCGAGCGGCGTGACGGATGCGAGCGCTGCTGCATGATCGCATTCAGCGGCACGGCATAGATGCCGCCGAAGAAGGCGATGAAGAACAGATCGACGCCGACGCGCCAGCTGGACCAGAAGGAAAAGAACGTCTCGACCGTGTTGAAGCTCGTGCCCGCGAAATTGGCATTCACCACCCCCGCCGCGAAATAGAGATCGAGCAGGAAGACCGTCATCATGATCGAGGCGATGGGCACATAGCGCGGCGAGACATCTCCCTTCAGCAGCGACGCCGTCAGCAGCGAGCCCGCGCCGATGCCGATCGTGAAGGTGGCGATGAAGATGTTGGCCACCGTGTCGTTGGCCAGCAGCACATCCTTGGTGAAGACCGGGAACTGCGCGAGGATCGCGGCGCCCAGAAACCAGAACCACGATGCGCCGATGACGGACCAGAACACATCGTCACGTTCGCGCGCGTAGCCCAGGAGCTTCATGGTCTGGCGCGGCACGTTCCAGTCGAAGACGATGGACTTGTCGCCAGGTGCGGGCGGCATCAGGAAAGACATGCCCCATGCGATGACCGCGAGGACAATGATGGTGCCCGCCAGCGCGGGCTTGCCGTAGTCCTGCAGAACGAGGAAGCCGCCGAACATGGTGCCGAGCAGGATGGTGACGAAGGTGCCGAGTTCGATCAGCGCATTGCCGCCAATCAAATCTTCCTTCTTCAAATATTGCGGCAGCACGCCATATTTGATGGGGCCGAAAAAGGCCGCTGTCGTTCCCGCAAGAAACAGCACGGTCAGGTGCAGGAATGGATTGTCCATCCACAGGCTGACAGCGCCGAAGACCATGGCTGCAAGATCGAACAGCTTGATCCAGCGTGCCAGCATCGCCTTGTCGTACTTGTCGGCCAGTTGGCCTGCGAGTGCCGAGAACAGGAAATAGGGCAGCATGAAAAGGGCAAGGCCCGCCTGCACGAAGAGGGTGGCGTTCCAGCCCTGGTTCACAGCCAGGTCGAAAGTAATGAGGATGGCGATGCCGTTCCGCAGGGAATTGTCGTTGAAGGCGCCGATCGCCTGCGTGATGAACAGCGGCAGGAAGCTTCTGGATTTCAGAAGGGCGAACTGGCTGTGCTCACCCTGGGGCTGGTCGGTCATGCGGTCAGGCGTCCTGCGGTTCTGGTGGTTCGAATATCGGTCAGGGAATATGTCAGACCTGTGGTGGATCACCAAATGCTGAAAAACTTATTGTGAATACGCGTGTTGAACTGCCCGCCGAGCGCCCCCGTAGCTGACCATGTCACTTATGACAATCGGGAGATACACATGCGTTCCATCCGTAACATGATTGCCGCCGGCGCCATCGCCGTCTCGACCCTTGCGCTCTCGGCGCAGACCTATGCCGCCGACATCGTCGACACCGCCGTTGCCGCCGGTAGCTTCAAGACGCTTGTTGCCGCCGTGCAGGCTGCGGGCCTCGTCGACACACTGAAGGGTCCGGGTCCCTTCACCGTTTTCGCGCCCACCGATGAAGCCTTCGCCAAGCTTCCCGCAGGCACCGTCGAGGACCTGTTGAAGCCTGAGAACAAGGACAAGCTCGTGGCCATCCTCACCTATCACGTGGTGCCGGGCAAGGTGATGGCCGCTGACGTGGCCGGCAAAGAGACCATGGCGAAGTCGGTCCAGGGCTCCGAAATCAAGGTCAATGGCACGAACGGCGTGATGGTTGACGGCGCCAAGGTGGTGACGGCCGACATCGCCGCCGACAATGGCGTGATCCACGTCATCGACGCGGTGATCATGCCGAAGATGTAAGGAAAGCAGCAGCCCTCCGCTGTTGTCGAGAGGGCCGGCGCGATCCCCTCCGGTTGCGCTGGCCCGAACTATTGCGGCAACTGCCCGATGAGCGCGCGTGTCGTGCCGTGATCTCCCGCGAGAAGTCCGGCGCCCGCCGATTCGAGTTTTCTCCGCCTGGACGCATCGGCTGGAAAAACCGATGAAGTGCACTCTCGCCTCCGCCCCGAAGGCGAAGTGCGAAACCGGATGCCACAGGCCCTGTAACTGCAGGCGGATCGTCGCAGCCGAGAGAAGATTGGCGGTGGCAATGCCGATCAAGCGCATGGTATTCAGTGTACGGATGAGTTCAGAAGCGGCCGGGATGGTCTGTGCGCGAACCGCGCCGGTCATAAGGCCTTCCGACAGGATTGCCAGATAGTTTCTGACGATCAGATCAGCGTCTTTGGCTGGAAGCCCGTGACATTCGAGAATCTCGGCGATGATGTGCTCGTCGTTTCTAACCCTGTAGCTGTTCCAATCGCGCGAAAGGCCGGTGATGCCGTAACGCCGCTCGAACGCAAGGAAGAAGGCGTCTTCCTCCGGCGCGGTGAGTTCGAGCAGTACGCCATCGACATCAAAGATGATGGCGCTGTTCTTCCTCGCGTCAGCCGTTCACCATGCGGGGCGTCATCTCGATCAGGGTCGGGCCTTCGGCCTTGAGCGCTGCCTTGATGGCCTCCGCCAGCGCCTTCAGCGAGCCGGGCTTTTCGGCGTTGCAGCCATAGGCCCTGGCAAGCATCTGGAAGTCTGGATTCTTCAGCGTCACGGCATTGGGCTGAATGCCCATCGCCACCATATTGTCGTGGATGGCGCCAAGGCTCTCGTTGTTCCACAAGAGAACGATGATGGGGAGCTTGTGCTCGGCGGCAGTGCCCAATTCGTTCAGCGTGTATTGAAAACCGTAGTCGCCGATCATCACGGCGACAGGCGTGCCGGGCTTGCCGAATTTTGCGCCGATGCCGGCGGGAAGTGCAAAACCCAAGGTGCCGAAGCCAACAGGATGAATCCAGGTGCGCGGTTCATAAACAGGAAAGAACTCATTGGCGACGTAGGCGAGCTGGGTCATGTCGGAACAGACGATGGTATCGCGCGGCAGGGCCCCGCGCACAGTCTCGAGCACCTTGACGATGATCTCCTGATTGATGTTGGATACGATATCGCGGATATAGTCCCGTTCGCTGTCCGCGATCCCGTTCCCAACCGCGCTGCCATGCTGCGCAAGTCCTGCCGCGATTGCCTCGAGCGTCGCTCTGGCGTCGGCCTGAATGGTGATCTCGGCGGTGTGCGGCTGGGCCAGCGAATCGGCGTCGATGTCGATGCGGATAAGATTCTGGTCGATCACCACATTGTCCTGCCAGAAGTCGGTTTCAGAGAGCTGCGATCCGGCGCAGAGGATGGCGTCGGCTGAGCGGATGAACTCGACCGAGGGAAGGCGGCCCAACCTGTAACCCATGCAGAGCGGATGGTCCTCGGGAATGGCCCCTTTGCCAGCGGTTGTCGTCAGAACGGGCGCATTGAGTTTTTCGGCAATGGCCAAGGCCGCCTCGCCGCAATCCAACGCTCCGCCGCCGAGGATGATGATGGGCCGCCTGGCGGCATTGAGCCGGGCCACGGCGGCTGCGACCTGGTCGGCCTGCGGCAGGGCGCGGCGCGGCACCGGCCTCGCGTGCCAGCCATCGCCCGCCGCCACTTTTAACATGTCGAGCGGAATCTCGATATAGGCGGGACGCGGACGCTGGCTGGAAAAATTGGTGAAGGCGCGGGCTAGGCCGTCGCGTACGTCCTTGGGCGTATAGGCGCGCATGTGAAGATTGGTGACGGAAGCCGCGGCCGCGCGCTGGTCGATCATCTCGTGCAGGCGGCCGCGGCCTTGTGCGCTGTCTGCCATGTCGAGCGCCGAGGAGATCACCAGGACGCTGCTCGAGTCAGACCACGCCTGGCCCATGGGTGTCAGAATGTTCAGCACGCCGGGGCCGGTGATGGTGAAGCACACGCCGGGCTTTCCCGTCGCTCTTGCATAGCCGTCCGCCATGAAGCCCGCGCCCTGCTCGTGGCGCACCAGCACATGCCGGATCTTCGAGCGCGGCAAGGCGCGGTACATCTCCACATTGTGGACGCCCGGAATGCCGAAGATCGTATCGACGCCATAGGCTTCGAGAAGGCCGACGAGGGCTTCGCCGGTAGAGAATTCCGCACGCTTCGACATGATCAGGCTGCCTTTGTATCCGCTTCGGGTTTATTCACTGCGTGGCATGCCACAAGGCTTCCCT
>JBKJQU010000218.1:0-8196 GCA_046594995.1 Aestuariivirga sp. | reverse complement strand
GCACGCCGGAGCCCGCCCATGTCACCTTCGGCGCAGCGCAGCTGGCCCGCCGCATGGGTGTTCCCTTCCGCTCGGGCGGTGGCCTCTGCGGTTCCAAGATACCGGATGCGCAGGCGGCTTATGAAAGCTCCAATACGCTATGGTCCACCATGCTGTCGGGCGTGAACTTCTGCCTTCATTCGGCGGGCTGGCTCGAAGGCGGCTTGTCGTCGGGCTATGAAAAGCTGATCATGGATGCCGACCAGCTTTCAATGTTCCAGAAATTTGCGGAAGGCGTTGATTTCACCGAGAACGGTCAGGCGATGGATGCCATCCGCGAAGTGGGGCCCGGCGCCCATTATCTAGGCTGCTCGCACACGCAGGCGAATTTCGAGAACGCCTTCTGGCGCTCGGGCCTTGCCGACAACAATTCCTTCGAGCAGTGGCGCGACGATGGTGAGAAAGACATTGTGGTGCGCGCCAACACGCAGTGGAAAAAGCTGCTGGCGGACTACGAAGCCCCGCCGCTCGACCAGGGCATCGATGACGGGCTCAAGGACTTCATGGCGAAGCGCAAGGAAGTGCTGCCCGACAACGTGAGCTAAGGCTCAAACTTCTTCCGCCGCGGGCTTCTTCAATTCCCGCCAAGTGTGATAGCCGACACCGCCCACCACGAGGGCGGTGCCGATACCGTGGGCAACAGTGAAGTCCTCGTCCAGCAGCACGACAGCGAAATAGATCGTCATCAGCGGCGAAACATTCGAGATCATAGCAGTCGATGCCGCTCCGATGCGCGCCATTCCAGCGTTGACGAAGAATGATGGTACGACGGTTGCCAGGATGCCGGTGGCGGCAGCGAGCATGAAATAATTTGCCGACATCGACGTATCGAGACCGCCGCGCATTATGAAGATGTGAGCCAGCGTGGTGACGGCTGCTGCCGACAAGGCAACGGAGGTGAACAGCGTCGGCCCCATCTCGCCGATGTAGCGCTTCGCCATCAACTGATAGGCCGCGAAGCTTAACGCCGAGCCCAGCACAAGAGCGGTGCCCAGCGCCACGTTTGTTCCACCCACGGAGAGATCCGACACGAAGACGAACGCCAGGCCCAGATAGCTGATGAGCGCCGCGATAAGACTTGTCCGCGTCAGGCGCATGCCGAAGAAGGCGGCCCCCATGAAGATCAGGAAAATGGGGTAGGTGAACAGCGCCAGCCGCTCGAGCTGTGCAGTCACATAGAGCAGGCCCGCGAAGTCGAGCACCATTGCGAGGTAATAGCCGATAAGGCCGATGACAACGGCGCCCAACACGGCTTTCATGCGCGGCAGTGGCTGGTTTTCGCGCTTTCGCCGCGCCAGTTCGAAGGTGCCGACAACAGCAAAGACAGGCAGCGCAAAGGCCATGCGCCAGGCGAGGATCAGCAACGCATCAAGCCGCTCCATATAGGCGAGCTTGATGAAGATGGCCTTGGACGAAAACAGCGCCGAACCTGCGGCGACGAGCAGATATCCAATGATGAGGCTACGGCGGTCCATGGCGCCGTCTATATCAGTGCCACCGCTTCGTCAGCATATCGCTTTGCAGTTCTGGCATGCGGGGTGGCTTTCTCAGACGCCAGGCATGGGATAGGCTCAGGCGCCAGAGGAGTTCGCCCATGCCCCCATTGCCGTTGCATTTCCGCTCCGCCACCGATCTCGCCCGCCTGCTGCGCGCGCGCAAAGTTACGGCCAGCGCCCTCCTTGAAGAGTGCCTCGACCAGTATGCCAAGCATAATGAGAAGCTGAATGCTGTCGTCGTCACCGATATCGACCGGGCGAAAAAAGCAGCGGCAGCTTCCGACCGGCGGCTGAAGAAGGGAAAGCCCATCGGGCCCCTGGACGGGGTGCCGATGACGGCGAAGGAAAGCTTCGACCTGACGGGAACGCCCTCCACCTGGGGCGTGCCACGCTTCCGCGACAATATCGCGTCTGCCGATGCGGTGGCGATCACGCGGCTCACCGATGCGGGTGCCGTCATCTATGGCAAGACGAATGTGCCGCTCATGCTGGCGGACTGGCAGAGCTTCAACGAGATTTACGGCACCACGAACAATCCATGGGACGTGACGCGCGCGCCTGGCGGATCGTCAGGAGGTTCCGCCGTGGCACTCGCCACCGGAATGTCGGCACTCGAAGTCGGCTCCGACATTGGCGCCTCGATCCGCAATCCGGCGCATTATTGCGGCGTCTACGGGCACAAGCCCACCTACGGGGTAGTGCCCTATCGTGGCCACCACCTGCCGGGCATCGTGCACCCGTCCGATATCTCGGTGGCCGGGCCGCTGGCACGCTCCGCGCGCGATCTCGGCATGATGATGAAGCTGATGGCCGGAACCGATGGTGTTGAAGCCCGCGGCCTCACGCTGAAACTGCCGCCGGCAAGGCAGAAATCGCTGAAGGAGTTTCGCGTTGCCGTGATGGTGACGGACGAGCAATCGGAAGTGGACCTCCCCGTGCAGGACCTGATCGGCAAGCTGACGACGTTCCTTGGAAAGCGCGTGAAAAAGATATCGACTACAGCGCGTCCGGCATTCTCCTCCAAGGAGGCAATGGATGTCTATATCGCGCTGCTGCGTTCCGCCACCAGCCGCCGCCAGACGGATACCGAGTTCACGGTCAATGCCGCGCACGTCGCGCGGCTGGACCCGCTGGACGACAGCTATCTCGCCAAGATGATGCGGGCCTATGTGCTGCCGCACCGGAACTGGCTGTTCTATAACGAGCGCCGCCACCAGATGCGCCTGCTGTGGGACCAGTTCTTCGACGATTGGGACGTGATGCTCTGCCCTGCGGCAGCATCAGCCGCCTTCCCGCATGACCAGCTGGGGGAGCGCCACGAGCGAACCATCGAAGTGAACGGGAAACGTGTTCCGACCACGGATCAATTGTTCTGGGCGGGCTATTCGGGGGGCTACTACCTGCCCTCGACCATCGCGCCGATGGGGCTCACCTCGCAGGGACTGCCAGCGGGCATACAGATCATCGCACGGCAGTATTGCGATTACACTTCGATCCGCTTCGCGGAACTTCTGGAAAAGGAATATGGCGGTTTCGTTCCGCCGCCGGGTTACTGAACTGACTGCGGAGCAGGTGAATGCTCGCGGAAAAAAGCAAGCGCCCTCTCCCACACTTCAGGCTGCTGAATAGCTTCGTGACCGGCGCCGGGAATGATCACCAGTTCCTTCGGCTCGTTCGCCATGGCGAAGAGGCGATGACCGTGATCGACCGGAATGATGCCATCGGCGTCGCCGTGCTGAATCAGCACGGGTGCCGTGATGCGGGCAATGTGGTCACGCGAATGGAAAGTGTCTTTCAGCAGCAGCCTGACCGGTAGCCACCAGTAAATCGAAGCCGCGACGTCGGCCACCGATGTATAGGGCGCTTCAAGGGCTATGGCCGCCACCTTGCGCTGTGCGGCGAGCTGCACGGCAACCCCGGTGCCGAGGGACTCGCCCACAAGCAGAATTTGCTCCGGATTGACGTTGCGGCCAGTCAGCCAGTCGTGGGCGGCGAGTGCATCGGTAATGAAGCCTTTCTCGGATATTGAACCGGAACTGGTGCCGTAGCCTCGATACGATACGAACAATGCACCAAAGCCCTGCTCACGATAATAAGCAAGGCGGTCGGAGCGGTCACTGATCTCTCCGGCATTGCCATGGAAGAACAGGATTGTCGGATAGTCTTTCTCAGCCTCGACATACCAGGCCGCAAGCTTTTCACCATCAGGCGTGGCGATTGTCACTTCGCTCACATTGTCGAGGCCAAGAGCAGATGGCGCGTAACCCTTGTTTGACGGATGATACTGCAAGTTGCGCTGCTGCAGGAACATAAAGAGCGCGATGAGCACATAGATCGCAACCGCCACCACAATTGCAATGCGGAGTACCATCATGCTTCGCTAAGCTTCGCAGGCGTTCCCGTATCGCGTGTCCAGCTCCACACCGCGAGCATTGGTGCGGGTCCGGTTTTCGTCGCATGAATCATCATCGGCGGGTGCCAGATGACGGCACCTTGTGGTTTTTCCACAAAGAGTCCGCTGTCATGGCTCCAGGAACTGCCGGAGGTGAGCGGCCAATAGAGTTCGGGGGCTGGATGATAATGATCGCGGTAGTGGCGCCCCGCTCCCAGCATGAGCAGGCCCAGCAGGAAATCATCGCCATGGAAGAAACCGCGCGGACCGATGATCTCGGCCCAGCCGTAATTCGCGCTGAAGCCTTCGCCCAGAACGGCATCGCTGTAAGATGATGATTGCCGCCACTGCAGCCCCTCATCCACCGCGGCAATCGCCGCCGCCAGATCCGCATCGAGCAGCATGGTCTCACCGATGGCCTGTGGCAGGTGGCGAAGAACGGGAAGCACACGCGGCTCCGGCTCAACAAAATCAGCCTCGGCGATCGGCTGCCCAGCCATACGCTCCAGCACCTCGGCAATGCCGTCGCCATGGCGCGCATTGAGGCCACGGGCGATGGCGCCGATCAGCCAGCGGGCGTTATCAAAAACTTCGTTGCTCACAGCCGGGCTTCTATCATGTCCCAGTCGGGGGCGGACACCGTTTTCGCAGGAATATTAACATCCCGCGTCCAACCGAACAGGCAAAGGAACGGGACCTGCTTCACCAGGGTGGCATGAACGGTCCAGGCAGGATTCCACACAGGTTCATGCGCGGGCTTGTCGTGGAAAATCTGATCGGTGCCGAAGCGCCAGCCATGTGGGCCTGTGAGGGGCAAGTAGATCTCGGGCGCCGCGTGGTGGTGGTCCCGATAAAGGGTTCCTGGCATAATCATGAACAGGCCCAGTTCGAAATCATCCGCGTAAACTGGCGCATCTCCACCGATCAGTGATGCAAAGGCATGAGCTTCCGGAAAGCGCGGCCCGATATCCTCGCGCGGATAGAGGTCGTAAGTCACCCAGTTGAGAAATGGCCGCGCGGCGGTGATTGCCGAACGGAGTTCGTCCGCCCCTGACATGGCATCAACCGCCTCGTCCAGAAATCCGCAACGGGGGTCAGGCTGCGGCGTCAGTCCATGCAGTGGGCCACCCTTCCAGCGCGCGATGCCCGAGACCACCTCACGCGCGCCCTCGATATCAAACCGGCGGAGATAGCGCTCGGACTCATCGATAAGGCGGCGGATGGGATCTGTCATTGATCAGGCCAGTGTCAGGAATCGTTCCGCCAGCATGACAAGTTCGCCGTCGCTGGGGAAGCGTGTGGTGGACTTTCGCATCGGATTATTGGCGGGAGAGGCCATGTGCTCGGCCAGCAGATTCGGGTTGCCGAGATCGAGGCCATCGCCTTCAAGTGAAACCTTGATGCCAGTGGCGCGCACAAGCCTGTTGTAAGCCCTCACCGCATCATCGGTTCCCATGGCTTCAGCGACCTTGGCGAAAGCCTGCTTGTTGCCTTCCGCCACCCAGTCGATTGTTGCCAGCATGGCAAGCCCCGTGGCGCGGCCGTGCGGGATGGGCGCCAGATCGGCAACCGCATGCGAGATGTTGTGCGCCAGTGCGGTTCCACAATTGTCGATGCCGATGCCGCCATAGCAGGAGCCGAGCAACATGGCGCCACGCGCCTCGATGTCATTCGGATTCTTCACGGCCCTTTCGATGTTCGCGGAAATCAGGCTGATGGCCTTGTGGCAATAGAGGTCGTTGCCATCATGGCGGTGCTTGTTGGTGCAGGCTTCGATCGCGTGGACCAGTGCATCGAGCCCCGTTGCCGCCGTGATATGGGGCGGAACGCCGAGCGTCAGTTCGGGATCGAGGATCGCTACGTCTGGCTTTAATTCCTCGCCCCAGGCCCAGACCTTCACCTTGCCGGCATCCGCAAAGACCGAGACGCGAGTCACCTCGGAACCCGTTCCGGCCGTTGTCGGGATTGCGATGATGGGCAGTCGGTTGACGGGGAGCGGTGTGGCGCACAGCGCATAGGCTGCGGCGCTCAAGCCCGACACCGCGCAGGCCGCGACGAGCTTTGCCGTATCGAGTGCGGAACCTCCGCCAAGCCCCACGATCACTTTCGAGCCCGCCTCGCGCGCCATCGCGGCAGCAGCGTCGATGTCGGCCTGCTTCGGCTCACCCTTCAGTCCGTCATAGACCGCCGTTTCGAAGCCTGCCTTGGCGAGGATTTCGAGCGCGCGGCCGGTAATGCCAAGCGCCTTCAGTGCGGGGTCGGCCACCACCAGCACATGGGCGCCCTTGCCGCCCAGGGCTTCGACTTTCGCCGCGACATCAGAAAGCTTGCCCGCTCCGAAGATGATTTCCGGGATATGGCTGAGAGTGAAGCTGTTCATGGAAATTCCGATCACGTGAGACTGGGGACCGGATAAGTGGCTGTCCCCGCACGGTCAAGCCGTGAGGGAATCTCACCTCATGATATGCCGGGGCCGGTGATCTCCCGCAGCAGCTTGATGAGGATTGCGTCGCCATAGGCTTCGTAGTCATTGGCGGGAACGACGAAGTGGCCGTTGCCGCCCGCCACGTTCATCTCGAAATAAGTATCGAGTGTCGGCCACTCGTTGAGAATTGCGAGGCCATTGATGGTGATGCCTTTGGCCACGAGACGATCCCTTACCGGCTTCACGGGGGCGCCGATGTTGTTGCGCCCATCGGAGGAGACATCGATCACCCGGCGCTCCGCCGAAGGTGCGAAATCGAACAAGGCTGCCGAATAACTGAGTGCGGTCGAGATCGAGGTGCCGCCTTCCGCCAGGCTGCGGGGAATGTTCGACAGCACCAGTCCCAGTTCGTCCGCATCGGCGGCACCGGAAACGATGGTCCACGGCAGCACCGTCATCTGGTTGTTTTCGTCCGACCACTGAACGACTGAAACCGCAATGCGCTGGCGGCTTCCCTGCGCGATGGCTTTCTTCACCTCATCGCGCATGAAGGCCTGGCCAAGCCCCGCCATCTGCAACTTGAATTCGCGGGAGTCGACACTGAAGGAGCAATCGACTGCCAGTACGAGCGCGAGATCGACATCATAATCCTGCGCGCGGCCTGCGGGCAGCGGCAACAGCATCATGAAGCACAGAACAAGAGCCGCCAGCCAGCGCGAGAGAAACCGAATTTCGCGCTGGTTGATGCTCATCTGCTCATCTCAGTGCCGGAACTCGGCAAAATCCAGTGCGCGGCAGTCTACGGCCTTCCAGCCCACCGTTACCTGGCGGCCTTCGGCCACCTCGTCACTGGCGCCCTTGTTCGGCACCTTGACGATGAAGTCAGTGTGGCCCGCCACTTCGAGCCGCGCGCGAATATGATCACCGAGATAGATCAGTTCTGCGATGCGGCCGCTCAGGATCACATCCGCCGTTTTGGCCGTCGGGTTGATCTCGACGCGCTCAGGCCGGACGGAAAGCAACGTGCGGCCGCCCTTCTCCTTGGCATTCACCGCCAAGGCCTTCACCATTTCGCCGGTCTCGAGTTTCACGGTGGCCACGTTGTCCTTGCTGATCTCGGCGATGGTGCCCTTCAGCTTGTTGTTCTCGCCGATGAACTGCGCCACGAAGGAATTGACCGGGCGCTCGTAAAGTTCCGCAGGCGTCGAGAGCTGCTGCACAATGCCATCGTTGAACACCGCGATGCGGTTCGACATGGTGAGAGCTTCCGACTGGTCGTGCGTCACGTAGACGATCGTCACGCCAAGCCGCTCGTGAATGTGCTTGATTTCGTATTGCATCTGCTCGCGCAACTGCTTGTCGAGCGCACCCAGGGGCTCATCCATCAGCACGAGATCAGGCTCGAACACAAGGGCGCGGGCAACGGCAATGCGCTGCTGCTGGCCGCCCGAGAGTTGGCCGGGCCGGCGGTTGCCCATTTGCGGCAGTTCGACGAGCTTCAGGATTTTTGCAACGCGATCCTCGACCTCCGCCTTCGGCACGTTGCGCACCTGAAGCGGGAATGCGAGGTTCTCGTTGATCGTCATGTGGGGAAACAGCGCGTAGTTCTGGAACACCGTGTTGACCGGCCGGCGGTAGGGCGGCAGGGGTGCGATGTTGCTGCCGTAAAGCAGGATCTCGCCTTCGGTGGGGTAGTCGAAACCGGCGATCAGCCGGAGCAGCGTGGTCTTGCCGCAGCCCGAGGGCCCGAGAAGGGTGAAGAACTCGTTCTCGCGGATGGTGAGCGAGACATTGTCGAGCGCCCTGACGGCGTCACCACCGCCCGGAAAAATTTTTGTAACCCC
>JBKJQU010000057.1:0-3734 GCA_046594995.1 Aestuariivirga sp. | reverse complement strand
TGGCCTTACCATCGCCGGTTTCACCATCCGCCCGGCTTATGCAGCACTTCCCAAGCTTGAGAAGAAAGAAAAATACAAGGTCGGCTTCGCCCAGACCGAGAGCAACAATCCCTGGCGTCTGGCGCAAACCGCCAGCATGAAAGCCGAGGCCGAAAAGCGTGGCTGGCAGCTGGTCTATACGGATGCCGCCGGTTCCGCCGCCAAGCAGGTGGCCGACGTCCGCTCCATGATCGCCCAGAAGGTCGACGTCATCCTTCTCGCCCCGCGCGAGGAGAAGCCGCTCATTCCGGCCGTCATGGAAGCCAAGAAGGCCGGCATCCCGCTGCTGCTGATCGACCGCAACGTCGACCAGTCGCTGGCAAAGGGCGGCGAAGACTATGTCGCCTTCATTGGCTCCGACTTCGTCAAGGAAGGCATGCAGGCCGCCGAGGTTCTCGTCAAGGCGATGAACGGCAAGGCTTCGATCATCGAACTTCAAGGCACGGTTGGCTCTTCGCCCGCCAATGACCGCATGAAGGGCTTCGCCGACTATATCAAGGACCATCCGGACATGAAGATCATCGCGTCGCAGTCGGGCGACTTCGCGCGCGACAAGGGCCGCCAGGTTTTCGAAACGCTTTATCAGGCGCATCCGGAAGCCACCGCGCTCTATTCGCATAACGACGAAATGACGATGGGCGCCATCGCCGCCATGGAAGCGGCCGGCAAGGTTCCCGGCAAGGACCTGATCATCGCCTCGATCGACGGCACCAAGGACGCCACGCAGGCCTTGCTCGATGGCAAGATCCTTGTGGTGGTTGAATGCAATCCGAAGTTCGGCCCCGCTGCCTTCGACGCCATCGAGAAATATGGCAATGGCGAAACGCTGGAGCCGCGCCTCGTCAACATCGACCGTGTCTTCACCAAGGAGAACGCTGCCGAATACATGCCGGAAGCCTACTGAGCTTTCGCAACAACGACAAGATGTGGGAGCCATCCGGCTCCCACAGCCTTTGCCACTGAATGGCAGGTGAAATGATGTCTCCACTTCTTTCGATGCAGAAGATATCCAAGAGCTTCGGTGGCGTGCCCGCGCTGATCGATGCTTCGCTCGAGGTCATGCCAGCCGAGATCATGGCACTGGTCGGCCAGAATGGCGCAGGCAAGTCGACCATGATCAAGATCCTGAACGGCGCCTATGTTCGCGACGAGGGATCGATCTCGTTCAATGGCGCGCCGTGGACGGCGGCCTCGCCACAGCAGGCGCAGCGCGCTGGGATCAGCACGATCTTTCAGGAAATCAATCTGATCGGTTACCGCTCGGTGGCCGAGAACATTTTTCTCGGCCGCGAGCCCAAGCGGGCCTTCGGCCTTCTCGACTGGGCGAAAATGAATGCCGAGTCGGCGGCACTCCTCAAGCGCTTCGACGTGAAGGTCGATGTGCGCGAACCGCTCGAACGATTCTCGACGGCGATCCAGCAGATGGTGGCCATCGCGCGCGCCGTATCTTTCGACGCACGCCTCGTGATCATGGATGAGCCGACGTCCTCACTCGATGAGGCGGAAGTGGCGGTGCTGCTGCGCACCATCCGCCAGCTCAAGGCTGAAGGTGTGGCCGTCATCTTCGTCAGCCACAAGCTCGATGAACTCTATGAGGTGTGCGACCGCGTCACCATCATGCGCGACGGGCGAACCGTGATGGTCTCGCCGATGAAGGACATCACCAAGCTTCAGCTTGTTGCGGGCATGCTCGGGCGCGATCTGGCGGAAGTGAAGAAGCGCGGCGCCACCGCCTTCGAGGCGAGCACCGGCGCCAATATCGGCGGCGAGTTGTTGCGGGCGGAGAACCTTGCCGTGGGCCACCGCGTGCAAGATGCCAATCTCGATATCCGCCGCGGCGAAATCGTGGGGCTTGCCGGGCTGCTGGGTTCCGGGCGCACGGAAACCGCGCGTGCGATCTTCGCGGCGGACCAGAAGAGTTCCGGCAGCATCGCCTTCAACGGCCAGCCCACCGCATTCAAAACCCCGGCTGACGCGATCGCGGCCGGCATGGGCTATTGCTCGGAAGACCGCAAAGCCCAAGGCATCGTTCCCGGCATGTCCGTTGCGGAAAACCTCACCCTTGCTCTGATGCCTGCGCTCACGCGGTCTGGCATGGTCGATGAGGCCAAGCAACGCGAAGTCGTGGAGCGTTTCATCAAGGAGATCGGCATCAAGTGCGTCGGCCCCGACCAGAAGATCCGCGAGCTTTCAGGCGGCAACCAGCAGAAAGTACTGCTCGCCCGCTGGCTGTGTATGAACCCCAAGCTCCTCATTCTCGATGAACCGACGCGCGGCATCGACGTCGGCGCCAAGGCTGAAATCCAGAGCCTCATCCGGCGGCTCGCCAGCAATGGGCTCGGCGTTCTCATGATCTCGTCCGAACTCGAGGAACTTGTCGAAGGCGCCGACCGCGTCTTCGTGCTGCGCGAAGGAAAGACCGTGGCGGAACTCGACCACCAGAACATGACGGAAGGCAAGGTCATGCACGCAATGGCACACGGGCACGACGCATGAGTGCCGTCACCACTACAAAAAAGGAAACGCGCCCATTTGATCGCGCGGCCTTCTTCCAGCGCTATGGCGTGGGTCTGGCCTTGATCCTGCTCATCATCTTCAACCTCATCGTCACACCCAATTTCGCCACCGCGCAAACGCTGGCGGTGAACCTCACGCAGGTCTGCACCATCGTCATCGTGGGCGTCGGCATGACACTCGTCATCGCCACCGGCGGCATCGATCTCTCGGTCGGCTCGCTCATGGCGATTGCGGGTGCGTTGTCGCCGATGTTCTTCACGGGCCAGCTCATCCCGATCCCCAATCTGTATGTCGGCATCGCGCTCGGCATCGCCTTTCCCATTCTGGTTGCCGGAATTTTCGGCCTGTTCAACGGCTGGCTCATCACGAAGTTCTCGATCCAGCCGATCATCGCCACGCTTGTGCTGTTCATCGCCGGGCGCGGCATCGCGCAAGTCTCCACCAACGGCGACCTGCAGGTGTTCAAGGTGCCGGAATTCCAGGCCATCGCCATCGGGCGCGTGCTTGGCGTGCCGTTTCAGGTGTGGATCATGCTGGCCATCGTGATCGTCGCGGCCTTCATCCTGCATCGCACGGTGTTCGGGCGGCAGGTGCTGGCCGTGGGCGGCAATGAGGAGGCCGCAAGGCTGTCCGGAATACCTGTCGGCCGCGTGAAGTTTCTCGTCTATTTCATCTCGGGCCTGTGCAGCGGCGTTGCGGGCCTCATCGTCATTGCGATGAACTCCGCAGCCGACGCCAATCTGATCGGCCTCGGTATGGAACTCGATGCGATTGCAGCCGTAGTCGTCGGCGGCACGCTGCTGTCAGGCGGCAGGGCCACGATCATCGGAACGCTCTTGGGCGCGCTCGTCATCCAGCTTGTACGCTACACGCTGTTGGCGAATGGCGTGCCTGATCCGGCGGCCCTTGTGGTCAAGGCCGGCCTCATCATTCTCGCCGTATGGCTGCAGCGGCAGGAGCAGGCATGATGAAGGGCTTCCGCGTTTCACCCAGCATGGCTGTCGTCGCCGTGCTCATCATCCTCACGCTGCTCGGCGCGTGGCGCTATGACGGCTTCATCGGCACCTATAATGTGCAATCGGTGCTGCGCTATAATTCGATGTTCGCGCTGGTGGCGCTGGGCATGTGCTTCGTCATCATGACGGGCGGCATCGATCTCTCCGTGGGCTCGGTTGCTG
>JBKJQU010000262.1:0-3984 GCA_046594995.1 Aestuariivirga sp. | reverse complement strand
AGGGAATGCAGTCCTGGGCCATGAACATCAGGCGCGACAAGTTCAAGGATGTGCGCGTACGCCAGGCCATGAACTTCGCTTTCGATTTCGAATGGGCCAACACCAATCTGTTCTATGGACAATATGTCCGTTCACGGAGTTTCTTTAACAACTCCGAGATGGAAGCAAGTGGTCTGCCATCACCGGCCGAACTGGCAATCCTCGAGCCGCTGAAGGACCAGTTGCCGGCGGAAGTCTTCACCACGGAGTTCGTGAACCCCGTGAACGATACATCACAAAATCGGCGCAAAAATCTACGCAAGGCTTCTGGGCTCCTGAATGAGGCCGGGTGGAAGGTTACTCAGGATGGCGGCAAGTCGGTTCTGAGGAACGAGAAAGGCGAAAGTCTCACTGTAGAATTCCTGCTCGATTCGCCAACCTTTGAACGTATCGCCCTGCCCTATCAGCAACAGCTTGAATTGCTCGGCATCGGCGTCTCGATCAAGACGGTCGACAGCGCGCAATATGAACGCCGCACACAGACCTTCGATTACGACATCGTGGTGGGAAACTGGGGCCAGTCGCTTTCGCCCGGAAACGAACAGCGCGACATGTGGGCAAGCGCAGCCGCAGACCGTAATGGCAGCCGTAATCTCGTCGGCATCAAGAACCCGGCAATCGACAAGCTGGTTGAAACCATCATCTTCGCAGGCGACCGCGAGAGCCTCATCACGGCCTGCAAGGCACTCGACCGCGCCTTGATATGGAACCACTATGTCGTGCCCATGTGGTACATCGACTATGAGCGCACCGCCCGCTGGGACCGTTTCGGCCGCCCGGGAACCCTGCCCGACCTTTCGACCGGCTTCCCGACGGTCTGGTGGTGGGATGAGGAAAAGGCGAAGAAGGTGGCCACCAAGTGAAGAGAAAGATTGCGGCGGCGCTTTTGGTTCTCTCTCTCAGCCACGGCTTGGCCACGGCAGAACCGAGCCACGGTCTTTCTGTTTTTGGCGATCTGAAATACAAGGCGGACTTCACGCATTTCGACTATGTGAACCCCGATGCGCCGAAGGGTGGCAAGCTGGCCCTCATCGGTCCTGTGCCACGAGACACGTTCGACAGCTTCAATGGCTATATTCTGAAAGGCGACCCGGTTCAGGGCTTCGATCTGATGTTCGACAGCCTGATGGCGCGCGCCAACGACGAGCCCGATGCCGTTTATGGCCTCGTCGCGAAGACGGCTGAACTGGCGCCGGACAAGCGCAGCATCACGTTCCTGCTTCGTGAGGAAGCCAGATTTGCCGATGGCACGCCGCTGACGGCTGAGGATGTGTGTGACAGTTTCCGGCTTCTTTCGACCGGGGGCGACGAGCGCATCAAGATCACCATCCGCGATGTCGAGGCCTGCGAGGTGTTGAGGACTCACGAGGTGCGATATCGCTTCAAGGGCGAACGCACGCGCGATCTGCCGCTGACGATCAGCGGTCTGCCGGTCTTCTCGAAGGCCTATTATGCGAAGGTCGATTTCGCCAAGACATCGCTGGAGCCGCCGCTGGGCTCCGGGCCCTATGCGGTCAGCTCGTTTCAACCGGGCCAGTATGTAGCCTATGGCCGCCGCAACGACTATTGGGCGAAGGATCTCCCCGTGAACAGGGGCCGGTTCAATTTCGACATCGTCCGCTTCGAATACTTCCGCGAACGCACCGCAGCCTTCGAAGCGCTGAAATCAGGCGTCATCGATCTCCGGGAGGAATATACCTCGCGCGACTGGGCCACCGCCTATGATTTTCCGGCGTTAAATGATGGCCGCGTGGTGCAGGTCGTTCTGCCCGACGAGACGCCATCGGGTGCTCAAGGGTTTTTCTTCAATCTCAGGCGCGAGAAATTCCAGGATATCCGTGTACGCAAGGCCCTGAATCTCGCGTTCGATTTCGAATGGTCGAACAAGAACCTGTTCTTTGGGCTTTATAAGCGGACCGCCAGCTTCTTCGAGCTTTCACCACTGAAAGCCGAGGGAAAGCCGATGGTGGAAGAACTGGCACTGCTCGAACCTTTACGCGCTGGCTTGCGGCCGGAAGTCTACGATGAGCCGCCAGTGCCTGCGGTGTCCGATGGCTCAGGACAGGACCGCACGCTACTGCGGCAGGCTTCCCAGTTGCTCGATGAAGCCGGATGGAACGCCGATGGCGGCACACGGCGCAATGCAAAGGGAGAGCCGCTGGCAATCGAGTTCCTGATCGACAGCCCCGTGTTCGAGCGCATCCTTTCGCCCTATGTGAAGAACCTGAAGCTCCTCGGCATCGACGCGTCGATCCGCACGATCGATGAGGCGCAGTACCAGTTGCGCCAGGAAACCTATGATTTCGACGTGATCTCCAGCCGCTTCATGGCGGGCCTCACGCCCGGAGATGGCTTGCGGATATTCTTTGGTTCGGCTTCCGCCAGCAAGAACGGCACCTACAACATGTCGGGCGTTGCCTCGCCGGAAATCGACGCCCTGATCGACAAGGTCGTCGAGGCGAAATCGCGCGAAGAGCTGGATATCGCAGGCCGCGCGCTCGACCGCGTGCTGCGGGCGGAGCACTTCTGGGTGCCCAACTGGCACAAGGGCAGCCATTGGGTCGCTCATTGGGAGCGCTACGGCAGGCCAGCAATCAAGCCAAAATACGACCGTGGCATCGTCGATACCTGGTGGTATGACGAGGCCAAGGCCGCGCGAATCGCAAACGGAAACTGATCCCGCTCCATGGGCGCCTACATCCTGAAACGTATTCTTCTGATGATCCCCACGCTGCTGGGGATTATGCTGATGACATTTGCCGTGATCCAGTTCGTGCCCGGCGGGCCTGTCGAGCAGGTCATCGCCAAGATGCAGGGCACGGATTCGGATTCGACCGGCCGCATCAGTGGCAACACCGGAAACGAGGCGGGCGGCAACCAGCAGGCGCAGGGTGCCGGAGGAGATTCCACCGCCTTCAAGTATCGTGGCGCGCAAGGACTGGACCCTGAATTCATCAAGGACCTGGAACGCCAGTTCGGCTTCGACAAGCCCGCACACGAACGCTTCCTGCTGATGCTGGGCAATTACCTCACGTTCAATTTCGGCGATAGCTATTTCCGCGACCGAACCGTGCTGAGCCTGATCATCGAGAAGATGCCGGTGTCGATCTCTCTCGGCCTGTGGCTCACACTCGTGCAGTACCTCGTCTCGATCCCGCTCGGCATCCGCAAGGCCGTTCACGACGGCTCCACCTTTGATGTGTGGACGTCGACAGTCATCATCATCGGCTATGCGATCCCGAGCTTCATCTTCGCCATCATGCTGATCGTGGTGTTTGCGGGTGGCAGCTATTTCAACTGGTTCCCGCTTCGTGGGCTGACGTCAGACAACTTCGAGCAACTGAGTTTCTTCGGCAAGGCAGTGGACTATGCCTGGCATCTTGCCCTGCCGCTTCTGGCGCTCGGCATCGGCAGCTTCGCCACCATGACCATGCTGACCAAGAACTCCTTCCTCGACGAGATCCGCAAGCAGTATGTGACGACCGCGCGCGCCAAGGGCCTCACCGAGTCGCAGGTGCTCTACGGCCACGTCTTCCGCAACGCCATGCTTCTGGTCATCTCGGGCTTTCCCGGCGCATTTCTGGGCGCATTCTTCGCCGGCTCGTTATTGATCGAAACCGTATTCTCGCTCGATGGCCTCGGCTACCTCACCTACAAGGCGGCACTCGATCGCGATTATCCGATCGTCTTTGCCAACCTTTACATTTTCACGCTGGTAGGGCTTGTTGTGGGGCTGATATCGGATCTCATGTATACGTGGATCGACCCCCGCATCGATTTCGACAGGCGGGACCTCTAGGCAATGCGGCTCTTCCAGTTTTCCGGACTGAACGAACGGCGCTGGCAGCTCTTCCGCCAGAACGGTCGCGGCTACTGGTCTTTCCTGATCTTCTCGGTGCTGTTCCTGATCTCAGTCTTTGCTCCCTTCATCGTCAATGACCGGCC
>JBKJQU010000188.1:0-5392 GCA_046594995.1 Aestuariivirga sp. | reverse complement strand
CGCCCATTGCCCGCCGCAGTTGATCACCGTCTCGCAGGCAATGGTGCCCAGATTGGTGCGGATGGCCTTCACCCGGCCTTCAACGATATCGAAGCCCTCGACACGGCAGCCTTCGATGATCTTCGCGCCGTGCATGCGGGCACCCTTGGCGAGCGACTGCGCGATGTCCGATGGCGAGGCCTGCCCATCGGTCGGCAGCCATGAGGCGCCGACGAGGTCGGAGACATCCATCAAGGGCCACATCTTCTTCACTTCAGCGGGCGAGACCAGGTGCATCTCCATGCCGAAGCTCTGAGCCGTGGTCGCAAGGCGCTTGTATTCCGTCCAGCGGTCTTCATTGGTTGCAAGGCGCAGGCAGCCCGTCATCTTCCAGCCGGTGTCGAGGCCCGTTTCGGCATCGAGCTTCTTGTAGAGATCGACCGAATATTTCAGCACCTGCGTGATCGAGGCAGACGATCGCAACTGCCCCACCAGCCCCGCCGCATGCCAGGTGGAGCCGGCGGTGAGCCTGTTCTGCTCGAGCAGGATCACGTCGGCCTTGTGGTCGCGCGCCAGGTGATAGGCCGTCGAACAGCCGATGATGCCGCCGCCGATAACGACGAACTGCGCGTGCGTTGGTAAGCTGGTCATGATCTTCCGTGGTTGCTCTTGTAATTCGCGTAGACGCGTTCGAAGCGTCCCAGATATTCAGCCGCATAGGCGATATAGTCGACGCCCGGCGCCTTGAGATGCAGTTCGGACACCATGCCCCATACGGCTTCGCGCAAGGCGCTTGCCGCTTTCATGGCATGGAAAGACCGCCACAAGGCTTCGCTGGGTGTGCTTCCGAAATAGGTTTCGAGGATAATTCTCTCGCCAGCATCGTCGAATGAATTATTGGCCGCGATCGAGGCGAGGTCAAACATCGCCGTTCCAAACGCGCCATATTCCCAGTCGATCAGCCAAAGCCTCTCGCCGTCATCCATGAAGTTGGTGGGCAGGATATCGTGATGGCCGAACACGACGGGCAGCGGAACCTGTGCCGCTTCCAGCTCATCGACGATCCCCATCCAGCGCGGAATGTCCGGCACGTGGGCGTGATTCCCGGCCTTCAGCGTATGGGCATAGTCGCGCAGGATCTGGAACACCCAGAAGATGGCGCCCTGCCCCGAAATGCGTTTTCCCATCTCGCGGTGGCAGCGCGCGAGGATATCGACGCAGCGCACAGTGTTGGCGCGAACATCGGCTTCCGCAAAGGTTCGTGCCGGAAGATGGCGCAGCACCATGATGCCCGGTCCGGTATAGACGACTTCCGGCGACAACCCCGCCTCGAAGGCGGCGCGCGATGCGATGTTCTCGCGTTCCCGCGACACCTGATGACAGGGATAGTCCTCTCCGACGCGGGCGACATATTTGCCATTCACATCCGTCACCGTGAAGCTGGCATTGCTCACGCCGCCCTTCAAGGGTTCGATGACCGGCAAGCCTTTCCAGATCGGCAAGGACAGGACTGCACGTTCCGCCGGTGTCACGCCATCCCCCGAACACTCGGCTGTTGCATTCTCCTGTCCGCACCGGCCTTGAAGACTGGTTTGGCCCGGATATTTCCCCCGATCATCTTTTCTCGCCCCGCGAAAGCCCGGCATGTTGCGATATGCGCAGGGCAACACTGTCGGCCCGATGCGCGCCTGTCAATCCGCCTGCGTGAAGCTTTGCTCGCAGCCCGGAATCGCGGGAGACGATGCCGGCGCGCCCTGATGGCAAAGCCCTGCGCGCAATGGTCATGGCTCACTATGTGAGGAACCCGTTGACCTTTGACCCATCTCTGCCCCAAAATGCGCAGCGAAATTCCAAACAGGTGACACAATGCAATATGAAGCACCAGAAACGACCAAGGCGGCAGTCAGCCTGCTGGCCAAGGCAAAGGGGAGCGCCTATGTGCTCGCGGGAGGCTCCGACCTTCTCGTCCGCATGAGGACCGGGTTCATCGAGCCCGATCTCGTCGTCGACATCAAGCGCATCAAGGCCATGAGCGAAATCAAGAAGACCGCCACGGGCTTCTCGATCGGCGCCGCGGTGCCCTGCGTTGCACTCACTGAAAACAAGGCTCTGGCCAAGGCCTGGCCGGGCATTGTCGAGGCTGCGGGCCTTATCGGTTCGAAGCAGGTTCAGGGCCGTTGCACGATTTCGGGCAACATGTGCAACGCCGGCCCCGCCGCCGACAGCGTTCCCGCCATGGTGGCGGCTGGCGCCAGGGCCGTGATCCAGGGCCCGAAGGGAAAGCGCATCGTTCCGGTCGAAGCCATTGGCATCGGCCCAGGCAAGAATTCACTCAAGAAGGGCGAACTGGTCGAATCGATCCTCGTCCCGGCCCGCAAGCCGAAGTCGGGCGATGCCTACCTCCGCTTCATTCCGCGCTCCGAAATGGATATCGCGGTGGTGAACTGCGGCGTGAACCTGTCGCTCGACGGCAAGGGTGTCGTCACCTCGGCCCGTGTCGCGCTGGGGGCCGTCGCCCCCACAGTGCTGCTGGTCGAAGCCGCCGCGAAAGCCATCATCGGCACGAAGCTTGACGATGCCGCCCTCGAAAAACTTGGGCAAGCCGCATCCGCCGCCTGTCGCCCGATTGACGACAAGCGCGGCACCATCGAATTCAGAACCAAGGTCGCCGCCGTTCTGGCAAAGCGCGCCGCAAAGATTGCGTACAAGCGCGCAGGAGGAAAATAATGGCCGTTCTCGTTTCCACCACCATCAACGGCGATGCTGTCGAATTCGCCTGCGAACCCGATGAAACGCTGCTCGACGTGCTGCGCAACCGCTTAGGGCTGACCGGCTCCAAGGAAGGCTGCGGCACTGGCGATTGCGGCTCATGCAGCGTGCAGGTCGATGGCCGCCTCATCTGCTCCTGCCTCATGCTCGGCGTTGAAGCCGAAGACCGCGAGATCGAGACGGTCGAAGGCATGGCCGATGGCGCGACGCTCCATCCGCTGCAGACCAAATTCATCGAGCATGCCGCCCTGCAGTGCGGCATCTGCACTCCGGGCTTCCTGATCGCGGCCAAGTCGCTTCTGGAAAAGAACCCTGACCCGTCGGAACAGGAAATCCGCTTCGGGCTTGCCGGAAACCTTTGCCGTTGCACCGGCTATGACAAGATCGTGCGCGCCGTGCAGGACGCCGCCAAAGAGATGAGAGGAGCCTGATTCATGCCGCTCGACAGCACATATACAGGTCAGTCGTTCAAGTCCGTCGGCACGAGGCCCTTGCGCCCGGACGGCATCGACAAGGTCACTGGCCGCGCCAAGTTCGGCGCCGACCACAACGTTGCAGGCCAGCTTGTGGGCCGCGTTCTGCGCAGCCCCCATGCCCATGCGAAGATCAAGTCGATCGACACATCCAAGGCTGAAAAGCTTGCCGGCGTCAAAGCCGTCATCACCGCTGCCGATCTTCCCGATCTCACCAACGGTGACTCAGGGATGTTCGACATTCTCGACAACTGCATGGCCCGTACCAAGGTGTTCTACGACGGCCACGCCGTTGCCGCCGTCGCCGCAATCGATGCGCATACGGCCAAGGCCGCGCTGAAGCTCATCAAGGTCGAATATGAAATCCTGCCGCATGTGACCGACGTTGACGAGGCGGTAAGCCCCAAGGCGCCGATCCTGCACAAGACCTGCTTCACCGAAGGTATCGAGCCCAAGCCCACGAAGCCCTCCAACATCGCCAAGGTCACCGAATTCGGCCATGGCGACGTCGAGGCCGGTTTCGCGGAAGCCGACTTCATCGTCGAGCGCAACTTCAAGACGGAGCAGACGCACCAGGGCTATATCGAGCCCCATGCCTGCGTCGCCAGCGTCAGCCCCGATGGCACGGGCGAACTCTGGGTCTGCACGCAAGGCCACTTCGTCTACCGCAACCACTGCGCCATGCTTCTCGGCATGGATGTGTCGAAGCTCCGCGTCACGTCGTCCGAAATCGGCGGCGGCTTTGGCGGCAAGACACACGTCTGGGCCGAGCCCGTTGCTCTGGCGCTTTCGCGAAAGGCCAACCGCCCGGTAAAGCTTGTCATGACCCGCGAGGAAGTGTTCCGCGCTTCGGGCCCGACCAGCGCCACCTCGATCGACGTCAAGATCGGCATCAGGAAGGATGGCACCATCACGGCGGGTTCGGCTGAACTCCGCTATGCCTCTGGCCCCTATCTCTCGATGTGGGCCGAGCTTGGCGCGATGACGTCGTTTGCCTGTTATGACATGAAGAACGTGAAAACCCGTGGCTATGAAGTGCTGTTGAACCGCCCGAAGTCGGCGGCCTACCGCGCACCTTCAGCCCCCATGGCGGCCTTCGCGGTCGAGAGCGTCGTCGACGAGCTCGCCAAGAAGATCGGCATGGACCCGCTCGAAGTTCGTATCCAGAACGCGGCCAAGCAGGGCACCAAGTCCTCCTATGGTCCCGTCTATGGGCCGATCGGCATCGGACCGACGCTCGAAGCCGCCAAGAAGCATCCGCATATGTCAGCACCGCTCGGTCCCAATCAGGGCCGTGGCTATGCCTGTGGCTTCTGGTTCAACTTCGGTGGCCAGACCTGCACCGACATCAACATCGGGCCAGATGGCACGGTCACGCTGACGGTCGGCACGGTGGACGTCGGCGGTTCCCGCGCCTCCCTCGCACTCTGTGTGGCTGAAGAACTCGGCATCGACTACAATCAGGTGAAGGCCATCGTCGCCGATACCAGCTCGCTTGGCCATAACGACATGACCGACGGCAGCCGCGGCACCTTCTCCTCCTCGATGGCCGGCATTTTCGCCGCCCGAAATGCCGTCGCGATCCTTAAAGAGCGCGCCGCCAAGACGTGGGAAATCCCGGTGGACGACGTCTCCTGGGAAGACGGCCACGCCAAGGCCGTGGGCGAGAAGTACGGCAACCTGTCGCCGCTGTCGCTCAAAGACATCGCCGCTGCTGCCGCCAACACCGGCGGTCCGATCGCTGGCCATGCCGAGATCGTTGCCGATGGTGCGGGCGTTTCATTCGCCACGCATATCTGCGATGTCGAGGTCGATCCTGAAACCGGGCGTTCGGTCATCAAGCGCTACACGGTCATTCAGGATGCCGGCAAGGCGGTTCACCCCACCTATGTCGAAGGCCAGTATCAGGGCGGTGCCGCACAGGGCATCGGCTGGGCGCTGAACGAGGAATACATCTACGGCAAGGATGGGCGCCTCCAGAACGCGGGCTTCCTCGACTACCGCATCCCGGTGTGCTCCGACCTTCCAATGATCGACACGCAGATCCTGGAAATCCCCAACCCGAACCACCCCTATGGTGTGCGCGGCGTGGGCGAAACCTCGATCGTGCCGCCGATCGCCACCATCGCCAACGCCATGTCGAACGCCTGCGGCGTCCGCATGACGCATGT
>JBKJQU010000158.1:0-3726 GCA_046594995.1 Aestuariivirga sp. | reverse complement strand
ATCGGTTATGCCCGCGTGCGCGCCAGCCGCATCACCTATGTGGGGGAACGTTCCCCCACATAGGTGATGCGGCTGGCGCGCACGCGGGCATAACCGATCTCGATCTCTTTCGACGTGCCAAAGGGGAACGCGGCATTCGAGAGATCGGCGCCCGACAGCTTTTCGAGCAGCGCGCGGGATCTGGGCCCCATGATGGCCATCATCGGCAGGCCGGAAGTGATGTCTGTTGCCACGCAATGGGCACCTTCTGGCGTGTGGCGCTTCAGCCAGGCCATGTCGCGGGTTTGCGGTGCTGCACCCGTCACCACCAGAAACTTCTGTTCTTCAAGCCTGGTGACGGTAAGGTCGGCCTCGATGCCGCCGCGTTCATTCAGCCATTGGGTATAGACAATGCGGCCGGGCTCCACATCGACGTTCGCCGCGCTGACGTGATTCAGGACTTTGAGTGCATCGCGGCCTTCAACGGAATACTTGGCAAAGCTCGACTGGTCGAAGAAGGCGCAATTGGTCATCAGCGATTTTGCTTCATGGTCCGCGCAGGGGAACCAGTTCTGGCGGCCATAGCTGTATTCATAGTCAGGCTTCACGCCGCCGCGTGCATACCAGTTTGGGCGCTCCCAGCCGTTCACTTCGCCGAATACAGCGCCGAGATCCTTCAAATAGGGATAGAGCGGCGAGCGGCGAACACCACGCGCTGTTTCTGCCTGACGGTAAGGCCAGTGCATGGCGTAGAGAAGGCCGAGGCTTTCCGATGCGCGCTCGCGAACATAGGATTTTACAGACTGGAAGGAGTGAATGCGGCGGATGTCGATGCCGCTCACATCCATCGGCGGATGGCCGTTCTTGATCCACTTCGACAGCACGAGGCCCGCACCGCCGGACGACTGTATGCCGATGGAGTTGAAGCCTGTCGCCACATAAACGTTCTTCACTTCGGGCGCTTCGCCCAAATAGTAGCGTACGTCGGGCGTGAAGCTTTCTGGGCCGTTGAAGAACAGCTGGATGCCAGCGGTTTCGAGCAGGGGCACGCGGTTGATGGCGCTCGTGAGGATCGGTTCGAAGTGGTCCATATCCTCTGGCAGAGTCACGAAGGCGTGTTCCTCATCAATGCCGCCGCCGCCCCACGGCTTTGCCTTGGGCTCGAAGGCACCTACCATCAGCTTGCCTGCGTCTTCCTTGTAGTAGGTGCATTCATCGGGCACACGCACCACCGGCATGTTGCGCGGCAGTTCTCCGATGGGTTCGGACACGATGTAGAAATGCTCGCAGGCATGGAGCGGAATATTGACGCCGATGGAGCGGCCGAGTTCGCGCGACCACATGCCGGAGGCAACCACCACCTTATCCGCGAGGATTGTACCATCCGCCGTTTCAACGCCATAGGCGGAGCCGTTCTTTACCAGAACCTTGGTGACCTTCGTGTTCTCCAGCACCTTGGCACCACGTGAGCGCGCGCCCGCTGCGAGGGCCTGCGTCACGTCAATCGGGTTCACCTGGCCGTCCTTCGGCAGGAACACGCCGCCTTTCACGTTCTCCATGTTGTAGTGGGGCAAACGCTCCCGGATTTCGTCGTTCGTGATCACCTGCACGTCAAGGCCGAAGCTTTTGGCCATCGATGCGCCGCGCATCAATTCTTCAAGGCGGCCATCGTTCAGGGCAATCGAGATCGAGCCGTTCTGCTTGAAGCCGGTAGCCTGGCCTGTTTCCTTTTCCAGCCCTTCGAACAGGGTGGTCGTATATTTGGCGAGCTCCGTAAGGTTCCGCGTGGCGCGAAGCTGGCCAACGAGACCCGCCGCATGCCAGGTGGTGCCAGAGGTCAACTGCTTCCGCTCCAGCACCAAGACATTGGTGATGCCCTCCTTAGTGAGATGGTAAGCGATCGAGCAGCCGACGATGCCACCCCCGATAATGACGACGTCGGCGCGCTGGGGCAGGGACTTGGACATGGCGGGCTCCGGGAAATGAGGCGGTGAGACGATCTAACAGGTGAGCAGTATGAATCGGAAGCGCCAGACTGTCTCACGGGCCGGTGCCAGCGGTTCACCAGCCATAGACCAGCGGCAATTTCCTTTTGCGGGACGATTCCGTTTGGACTAATGGTGTTCGAAATAACGAACGGGTCGTTCCATGCATCAGGGTGATATTTCTCCAGCCGAGGCCTATCAGCGGCTTCAGAACAATCCTTCCGCTGTGCTCATCGATGTGCGCACGCAACCGGAGTGGGTGTTTGTAGGGGTGCCGGCGGTCGAGCGGCTGATCAGGCTGTCCTGGCAGGTTTTCCCGTCGATGCAGGTCAACGGACAGTTCGTGACCGAGATCGAACAGATGGGCCTGCCGAAAGACAGCGAAATCTTGTGCATCTGCCGTTCCGGCGCGCGTTCGGCTTCTGCTGCCTCCGCCGTGACGCAGGCAGGCTTCACCAATGCCTGGAACGTGGCCGAGGGCTTCGAGGGCGACAAGGACGCCACCGGCCATCGCGGCAATCTTGGAGGCTGGAAGGCGGCGGGCCTTCCGTGGGTTCAGAGCTGAGACGGTCATGAAGAAGCATAAATCCGACCCCAGGAGCTGGGGCGATGCCACCAAGCTGGTGCGCGGTGGGCTGGATCGTTCGCCCCATGGCGAAACGTCGGAAGCGCTCTATCTCAATTCCGGCTTCGTCTATGATGAGCCCGAGACCGCCGAGAAGCGATTTGCGGGCGAGGACGACGGCTACGTCTATGGCCGCTACGGCAACCCGACCGTCTCCATGTTCGAAGAGCGGTTGGCGCTGCTGGAAGGTGCAGAAGCCTGCTATGCACTTGCATCCGGCATGGCATCGGTGTTTGGCGCGCTGGCCTGCCAGTTGAAGGCGGGCGATCACCTCGTCTCTTCCAAGGCACTGTTTGGTTCATGCTATCAGGTGGTGACGTCGATCCTGCCGCGTTTCGGCATCAAGACGACGCTTGTCGATGGTGCCGACCTCACTGCTTGGCGGGGCGCGATCACCAAGGATACAAAGTGCGTGTTCCTGGAAACGCCATCAAACCCGACGCTGGATGTGATCGACCTTGAAGCCGTGTGCGATATAGCGAAGACAGCTGGCGCCAATATCGTGGTCGACAACATCTTCGCGACACCCATCTTGCAGCGGCCCTTGACTTACGGCGCGGACGTCATCGTCTATTCCGGCACGAAGCATATTGACGGGCAGGGGCGCGTTCTGGGCGGAGCCATCATGTCGACCGCCACGTTCAAGGAAGAGCATCTGAAGCCGTTCCTCCGCCATACCGGTCCTTCGATCTCGCCGTTCAATGCGTGGATCCTGCTGAAGGGGCTCGAAACGCTGAAGCTCCGCGTCGAGGCTCAGTCTCATGCTGCCCACAGGATCGCCGAGTCGCTTTCACGCTTCGATGGTGTCACGCGAGTGCTTTATCCTCATCTCGATTCGCATCCGCGCGCGGCGCTGTCGCGCAAGCAGATGAAGCTGGGCGGCACGATGGTGACGTTCGAAGTGGCGGGCGGGAAGAAGAAAGCCTTTGACGTGCTGCGCCATCTCGGCATCATCGACATTTCGAACAACCTCGGCGATGCTAAATCGCTGATGACGCATCCCGCCTCGACCACGCACCGGAACATCGGTGCCGAAGCACGCGCCATGATGGGTATCACCGATGGAATGCTGCGCCTGTCCGTCGGGCTCGAAGATGTGGAAGACCTGACCGCCGACCTGAAGCAGGCGCTGTCAGC
>JBKJQU010000117.1:0-4021 GCA_046594995.1 Aestuariivirga sp. | reverse complement strand
GTGCCGTAGCGCACCGCATTGGTGCCGGAAGCGCGCGTCGCCGCCATGCCGCCCAAGCTCGCATCCGCACCCGGATCGACGGGAAAGAACAGCCCCTGGTCGCGCAGATGCGTGTTCAGCTGCTTCCGCGTGACGC
The DNA here is from genome assembly GCA_046594995.1 of Aestuariivirga sp. Lineage (GTDB taxonomy): Bacteria > Pseudomonadota > Alphaproteobacteria > Rhizobiales > Aestuariivirgaceae > Aestuariivirga. Next base: position 3,885 of record JBKJQU010000117.1, on the reverse strand, counting down.
CCGCCTCGACCCGGCAATCGAGATCGGCAGCGTTCACTTCGAGGATGTTGTTCATCGCCGAGAGATCGATGGAGATGCCGCCGAAGGGTGCCGTAAAGTGGCCTTCAAGCGAGGTGCCGGTGCCATAGGGAATGACCGGCGCACCGTACTTCCCGCAGATCGCCACGACCTTCTGAACCTCGGCTGTATTGTGCACAAAGGCCACCGCATCGGGCGGAGCACCCGGGTTCCAGGTCTGGTCCTTGCCGTGGCTGTCGCGCACGGCCTGGGCAGTCGAAAGCCTGTCGCCGAGCGCGTCGCGGATCTCGGCCACGGCATGGGTTGTGCTGTTCTTCACGGTCGGGGTATCCATGGTGCCGAAAATAGCAGAATTCGGAGAATTTGCGATGGCTTATCCGGCACCCTTCGTTGGGCAAATCCAGAAGGTGGAAGACCAGTGGACGGACTACAACGGCCATTTCAACATGGCCTATTACAACGTCCTCTTCGACCGGGCGGGCGACGAGGCCTTCGCCGAGGTGGGGCTGGGGCCAGACTATGTAAAGGAGCGCAACGCCTCGTTCTTCACGTTGGAAAGCCACAACACCTATGTGCGCGAGCTTCATGCCGGCAATTCGGTGCGGATCGAGACGCAGGTGCTCGATTGCGACTTGAAGCGCGTGCATTACGTGCAGCAGATGTATCACGCCACCGAAGACTGGCTCTCCTGCGTGACCGAGATCATCGTGATGCATGTGGACATGGAATTGAAGAAATCCGCCCCTTTTCCGCCTGATGTGATTGCAAAAATCCAGGGCATGCACGACGCGCATAAGGTTTTGCCCGTTCCGCCGCAGGTGGGCCACAGGATCGGAATACCGCGGAAGAAGTAACCGATTCCGCCAATATGCAGCATTTGCGCAGGTTCGAAACACAAGTCTCGGAATTGAGCGAAACAAAGCATTTGATATGCAAAAATCAGTGCCGCAGATTCATGGCCGTCATACTCGCGCAACATTCCGGGTGCACCTCTTCTTCGAGGACGGGAACCAACGATTAGCGAAAGTAGCGAAAAATGAATCAAGGTTTTAACCTGTTCGCGGAAGCGCTTGTTTTCGTTCACGGAACACGCGCCGAATCAGAAGCAGCCCTGCATGCGGCGCTGTGTGAGAAATCCGGCGACACCGAAACTGCCGAGACCTGGCGGAAGCTACAGCGCGCGGTGAAGGACGTTTCCCGCGATCGCGAAAGGCGCCGCGCCGCCTGAACTCCCGCCTGCCCTTGACATGCGCTGCACATGAAATCATGTTCTGCACATGAACAAGCATATCCAGATCAGGAATTTGCCAGCAGACCTCCACCAGAGGCTGAAGCAACGGGCTTTGGCACGCTCCCAGACCCTGTCTGACTATCTGCGGGAAGAACTTGAGCGGATTGCGAAGCTGCCCACTCTTCAGGAATGGGTTCAGATGGCAAGGCGCCAGCCTCCTCTCGATTTGTCTGCAGACGAGATATCCGAGGCAATCCGGCAGGGTCGGGAGGAAAATGACCAGAAATTCGAACGCTGGGACGGGCTGCCGTCAAAGTGATCGTCATCGACTGTTCGGCCATTGTCTCATTCCTGTTGAGGCCTAACGACGATGAGAGCCTTGCATCCGCAATCTTCGAAGCTGATGCACTCGCCGCACCGGAACTGATCGATATCGAATGTCTGAGCGCCCTCCGTCGGCTGGAGGCATCAGGCCGTATTCCATCTCACATCGCGGAAGCGTGCCTCTCGGCCTTTGAAGACCTTCGGATTGAGCGGTTTGCATCTCTGGAGCTGCGCCGAAAAATCTGGGCTTTGCGCCACAACTTCAGCGCTTACGACGCTGCATATGTGAGCCTGGCGCGGACCCTGCGCATCCCGCTTCTCACGCGCGACATGCGATTGCGCCGTGCCGTTGCGGAGCACACGTCGATTGACGTGATATAGTACGGGGTAGTTGCTATATGAGTCCGGCGAATCCGGAGCATCATGAGCAATAATTTCGACCTCAACGATTTTGACGACGACGAGCCGGCTTCCCATGTGAAGCCGGGAAGCCTTTCCGCGCGCGCGATGGCGCAATCGGAACCGCCATATTTCAAGGGGCTGAACCCGGAACAGCGCGCGGCGGTGGAAACAACTGACGGCCCCCTCCTCGTGCTGGCGGGTGCCGGCACCGGCAAAACGCGGGTGCTGACGACGAGGCTCGCCCATATTCTCGCCACCGGCAAGGCCTGGCCGGGCCAGCTTCTGGCCGTCACCTTCACCAATAAGGCGGCGCGCGAGATGAAGGACCGCATTGGCGCGCTGATCGGCGGCGTGGTCGAGGGCATGACCTGGCTCGGCACCTTCCATGCGATTGGCGTCAAAATACTGAGGAACCACGCCGAACTGGCGGGGCTGCGCTCCGGCTTCTCGATCCTCGATACGGATGACCAGATCCGGCTGATGAAGCAGTTGATGGAGGCGCACAACATCGACGAAAAGCGCTGGCCGGCGCGCCAGCTTGCCAACTTGATCGATGGTTGGAAGAACCGGGGGCTTACGCCCGGCCACGTGCCCGCGGGCGAGGCCCATGAGTTCGACGGCAAGGGCCGACAGCTTTATGCCGAATACCAGCAACGCCTGAAGGTGGTGAACGCCTGCGACTTTGGCGACCTGCTGCTGGAGCCTCTGCGCATCTTCCAGGAATATCCGGACGTGCTGAAAGAGTATCAGCGCCGCTTCAAATATATGCTGGTGGACGAGTATCAGGACACCAACGTGGCGCAATATCTGTGGCTGCGGCTGCTGGCGCAAGGCCACAGGAACATCTGCTGCGTGGGCGATGACGACCAGTCGATCTATGGCTGGCGCGGTGCGGACGTGGACAACATCCTGCGCTTCGAGAAGGATTTTCCGGGCGCGAAAATCATCAAGCTGGAGCGCAACTATCGCTCGACGCCGCAAATTCTGGGCGCTGCTTCCGGCCTCATTGCCAAGAACGAAAGCCGGCTGGGCAAGACGCTGCGCACTGACAAGGATGACGGCGACACTGTGATCGTGCGCTCGCATTGGGATGGCGACGAGGAAGCCCGCACCATCGGCGATGACATCGAGAACCTGCAGCGCAAGGGCGAGAAGCTGAACGACATGGCGATCCTGGTGCGCGCCTCGTTTCAGATGCGCGCCTTCGAAGACCGCTTCATCACGCTGGGTGTCCCCTATCGCGTGGTGGGTGGGCCCCGCTTCTATGAGCGCGCCGAAATCCGCGATGCGCTGGCTTATCTGAAGATCGTGGCTTCGCCCGACAATGATCTTGCTTTCGAGCGCATCGTCAATACACCAAAGCGCGGGATTGGCATTACCACAGTAAAGCGCATGCACGGCATTGCTCGCGCTCAAGGGATTTCGCTCTACCGCGCGGCGGACGCAATTTCATTGACGGACGAGTTGCCGGCAAAGACCCGTACCGCGCTGCGGAACCTCATTGAAAGTTTCTCGCGTTGGCGCTTGGCGATGACAGGTCTTCCGCATACGGAACTCGCCGGACTCATTCTCGACGAGTCAGGCTATACCGAGATGTGGCAGAACGACAAAAGCCCGGAAGCGCAGGGCCGTCTCGAAAACCTCACAGAACTTGTGCGCTCGATGGGCGAGTTCGAGAATCTTGGCGGTTTTCTTGAACACATCGCGCTGGTGATGGATGTGGAGCAGTCGCCGGACGACGACAAGGTGAACATCATGACGCTGCATTCCGCCAAGGGGCTGGAGTTCGGGACGGTGTTCCTGCCCGGCTGGGAAGAAGGCCTATTTCCGCATAAGCGTTCTCTGGACGAAGGCCGCGCGGGCCTCGAAGAGGAGCGCCGCCTGGCCTATGTGGGCATCACGCGGGCCAA
>JBKJQU010000037.1:0-3186 GCA_046594995.1 Aestuariivirga sp. | reverse complement strand
GGCTGCCCGGTGCTGGAAGGCTGCCCGGTCTCCTTCGACTGCAAGCTGGTGACCGAAGTCGCCGCCGGCACCCACACCATCTATATCGGCCAGATCGTCGATATCGCCCTCGATCCGACGGCCACGCCGCTGCTCTATGCCGATGGGGCTTTTGTCCATGTCGATGCCCTGAAACGGGCCGCCGCGGCCGAGTAAAGCCGCCGCCGATTGAGGGTTTCCTTCGGGGGCCCGGCTCATTATGTTCCGCCCGCGTCCTGCTGGGGCGTCGCCAAGCGGTAAGGCAGCGGATTTTGCTTCCGCCATACGGAGGTTCGATTCCTCCCGCCCCAGCCAGTTATTCGTGGGAGTCGTCACGGCAATGACCGGCAAGCGGCCGATCGTCAACATGCGCCCCAAGTATCGCATGTCGAGCATGGGGATCACCTTGGCAGTTCCCGGCCGATCTCTCGATCGTCGTTTGGATCGACAAGGTGGGATACGCGTGCGACTTCATCACCGACGAGGATCTTCATCGCGAAGGCCTTGCAGCGATCAGCCCCTATGCCTGGCTGACAATTAATGGGTCCAGACACTGGAGCAACCGGCGGTCAATTGACTGCCGGTGAGTTGCTTGAAGCCAAGCAGACAGGCCCAGATTCCGGTCAGGGCTTGGCAAATCAGGGCTTGGCAAGGCAAGTTTTGCCATACTGAAACCTGACATCGGATTCCTGGAGAAACGCTGACGGCCTTATCCGGCACAGACCGGCGGGCGCAGCTGGATCCATGGTGCGGCATCCTCCATCTGCCGCGCCAGTCCGAGGAGTGTTGCCTCGTCGCCGTAGCGCCCCACGAGCTGGATGCCGATCGGTGCATCATCGCGGCTCATCGCGCCGGGAACGGTCATCGCAGGGAGGCCCGAGATGTTGAACGAGAACATGTAGGCCGCATCCGACCAGCGGTGGAGATAGCGCTCGCGGTTTCCATCTTCCATGGACCAGTAGCCGGGCGGGCGCGGCGGCTGCGTCAATGTGGGTGTGATGAACACGTCATAGGGTGCGAGTTCCATGGCGATCGCCTGGCCCACCTTGCGGATGGCGGCGAAGCTGGCGGAGTACTGCGTGGCCGAGAGCGACTTGCCATATTGCAACATCGACCAGTTGAAGGGCGCAAGCTCGGGTTCGGTAACAGGGCGCCCGACCTTGGCGGCGAGACGGTCGAACTCGCCCACATGCTCCACCGCCACGATATCGTTATAGCGCCGCCATGCGGCTTCGAGATCGACGTTCAGATCATATTCCTCGACATCATGGCCGAGCGATGCATGGAGCTTCACAGCATTCCTGACGGCATCTGCTACGTCGGGCGCGAAGGGTTCTCCCCATGGTGCTTTCAGGGTGTAGGCAATGCGCAGCCGCTTCGGCTTTTCGTCAAGAAGCGAAAGCCAGCTCTTGTCAGGCCGCGGCGGATTATACGGATCGCCCGGCATCGTGCCGGCGGTTGCATCGAGGAAGGCTGCCGTATCGCGGATGCTGCGCGTGTGGCAGAGCACATAGATGCTGCCGAACCAGATATCGACATCATCAGGCCCATAGCTGATGCGGCCGCGAGAGGGCTTGAGCCCCACGACACCATTGCAGGAGGCCGGAACGCGGATCGAGCCGCCGCCATCAGAGGCCTCCGCAATCGGAACCATGCGGGCGGCGACCGCCGCCGCCGACCCCCCGCTCGACCCGCCGGCGGTGATATCCGGATTCCAGGGATTGACGGTGGGGCCATACAGCTTCGGCTCGGACGTGATGCACCAGCCATACTCAGGTGTGTTGGTGCGCCCCAGCAGCGCAAGTCCAGATGCCTTCATGCGCCGCGACATTTCCGAATCCCGGTCGCAGACGAAATCCTTGAGATAGCCGAGCCCGGCGGTGAGTGGCGTATCCTTCCACATGGAGCCGATGTTCTTGAGGAGGAAGGGCACGCCGGCGAAGGAACCAGTACCGGGGTTTTCCGCTGCGCGCCGCGCGATGTCGAAAGTGCGGATCACCACGGCATTGAGCTTCGGGTCGACCTTCTCGATCATCTCGATGGCGGTCTCGACCAGTTCCCTGGCCGAAACTTGCTTTCGCCGCACGAGATCCGCCTGCGCCAGCGCATCGGACTCGACGTAGATCTTCCTAAGATCGTCGGTGACATTGACCATGATGCTCTCCGGTCTCCTGTTGTTTGGTATGAGTGCTCAGTCGGGCGGCAGATCCGAGGCGAAGGCCTGCAGCACATTCGTGGTAATGCGAGCGATATTGTTGTTGTAGTCGTTCCAGGCGAGTGCTCCGGCATAGGTCATGGAGCCGATCGAGAACACTGCGCCGCCATTGTCTGTGGTGAAATAGACCATGTCGGCGCGTACCTGGCCGGGCTTGTGCTGGCCGCCCTGATCGGGAAGCGCCAGCGTCTGCTCTTCGATCACCAACTGGTACTCGTTGCCGAGCGGCGTTGACGACGCGAGGATATGGGCATGTGCGGGACTGCCCAGCGACACGTCGTGGCGATCCACCTCATCGCCCGCCGCGCCGCCGAGCACATGGCCGAAGTCGCCGACGAGTTCCTCGTTCACACCCTTGAAGAAGGATGCACCCGGCCCGGCATAGCTTCCATCAAGCCGCTGGTAGCCGCTGCCTTTCGACCAGCCTTCGGAGGAGAAGCCCACGCCCACGAGGCCATGCGGCCCCCGCCCGCGTGTCTTCCAGATGCCGCCCTGCTCGAGGCTGGCAACATGGGTGCGCTCGCCATAGGGCGCATCCCAGCAACGCGTGCCGGAATTGTCGCGCCTCACCTCGATCACCCATGGCCGTTCGGGATCATGGCTCGTCACCCAGTAGAAGCCGTTGCCGCCGAGATACATGAGCCGCCCGCCGGATTTCAGATAGCGGTCGAGTTCATCATGCCCGTCGCGGGTCCAGTACTCGGGATGCGAGCTTGTGACGATCACCTTGTATTTGTCGAGAAGGGCCGCACCCTCGCGATGCAGATCCTCATCAGTCGCCACATGGAAAGGCATTCCGGTGCGTTCCATCCACTCGACGATATACATGTCCTGCGGGAAGTGGCGGTAGGATCCGGTGAGCCAGTTCGGATAGCCTGGCCTCACATTGATGATGGGCCGCCGCCGGCTGGAATAGCGCACCGGCGTTCCATCGGAATGCGTGTCGTAGCAGG
>JBKJQU010000391.1:0-4788 GCA_046594995.1 Aestuariivirga sp. | reverse complement strand
TCCGCCGACATGGACCTGATCGGTCAGTTGCAGCCGCACACGCCTGCGAAATTCGTGGAAGTGACCATGGCGCAGGCGCTGAAGGCCCGGAAGGACCGCGCCAAGCTTATCGAAAAGATCCGTGCATCACTGTGAGGCAGCATGAAACATAATCAGAAGGTCGATCCGATCACCCTGTCCGTGGTGCGGGGCGTGCTGGAGACAACGCAGCGCGAAATGACCCTGACGCTGGAAAAGACCGCGCGCTCATCGGTCTTCAATCTTGCGCATGATTACTCGACGGCCCTGTTCAACGCGAAGCCCGAGATGATCCTGCAGGGGCAGGATATCCCCATCCATCTGGGTTCGCTCATTCCGGCGATGAAGGCGGTGGCCAGGTTCTTCGAAGGCGACATTCATGATGGCGACCTGATCCTTCACAATGATCCGGCCTTCGGCGGCAGCCATGCCATAGACACCTGCATGTACAAGCCCGTCTTCTACAAGGGCAAGCTGGTGTACTGGACGGTGTGCAAGGGCCACCTGACCGATATCGGCGGCCCGGTGCCTGCCGGATACAATCCCAATGCCAAGGAAATCTACGAGGAGTGCCTGCGCATTCCGCCGGTGAAAATCTGGGACAAGGGCAAGCCCCGCAACGATGTCCTCAACATGATCTTCACCAACATGCGGGCGCGGCGTGACCAAGAGGGAGATTTCAACGCGCTGATCGGCGCCTGCCAGGTGGGCGAGCGCAACCTGATCGCCATGCTTGACAAGTATGGAAAGAAGACCGTCGACGCCTGCATCGACGAGCTGCTGGATATGGCTGACCGCCACATGCGCGCGCTGATCAAGACGGTGCCCGATGGAACATATGAGGGCGTGGCGATCCTCGAGGATGCCGGCCACGGCTTCGGCGATTTCGAGATCAAGGCAACTGTCACGATCAGACGAGACGCCTGCCATATCGCCATCTCGTCGCCGCCGCAGATTCCCTATTTCATCAATTCCTATGAAGGGAACTCGCATTCGGGCGTCTATCTGGGTCTCATGATGTTCGCGGCCCTGCCGCCGCCTTACAACGAAGGGCTCTATCGCTGCGTGAGCCTGGACTTTGGCCCCAAGGGCACGATCTGCAACGCGGCCGAACCGGCACCCCACATGAACTGCACGACCACGCCGATGGAAACATTGACGGATGCCGTTCGGCTTGCCTTCGAGAAGGCCATGCCATCCAAGGTCGCGGCATCCTGGGGTCATGCCAATGGCCTGAACGTCGCGGGCTGGGATTCGCGCAGCAACGAGGAATATGTGACGATGGTGCTTGCCACCATCATCTCGGGCGGTGGTGCAACGCCCCAGCAGGATGGCTGGCATGCGGTGGGGCCGGAGTGCTGCTTTGGCGCGCTGACCTCCGGCGATGTTGAGCTGCTCGAATATTCCTATCCAATCATCATTCACAGATATTCGCTGATGACGGATTCAGGCGGCGCGGGCAAATTCCGCGGCGGTTCCGGCACGGCCTGGGAAGTGGAGCCGCTCGACAAGGAAATGCTCTGCATCGGCTTTGGCGAGGGCCGCCGCATTCCGGCGATGGGTGCGGCTGGTGCGGTGTCCCATGACATCGACTCGAAAGTCGGCCGCGTGCAATTGCGGCGCGGCGGCAAGGTGGAAATCAAGCGCACCAACATCATGGAGAAGATCCAGCCGGGCGATACCGTCACCAACATGAACCCCGGAGGCGGCGGCTATGGCAATCCCTTCGAACGGCCCATTGAGAAAGTGGTGTGGGACGTGAAGAACGGCCTCGTCTCCATGAAGGGCGCGAAGGAAGACTATGGCGTCGTCATCGCCGATCCCGAAACCCTCGATGTCGACATTGCAGCAACCAAAATGCTGCGGTCGGCGGCGTGAAGGAGGCGATGACCATGCGCTCACGATATCGTCTGGGAATTGATGCCGGCGGCACCTTCACCGATTTCGTCGTGGCCGATCACCGCTCAGGCGACGTGAGGCTTTTCAAGGCGCTCTCCACGCCATCCGATCCGACAAAGGCGATCGAGAACGGCTTGAAGCTGATTGCCGATGATTTCAGGATTTCTGCTTCGGAACTCGTCTCGAACTGCGATCTTTGCATCAACGGCACGACGGTGGGCCTCAACGCGCTGATCACGCATCATGGCGGCAAGACCGGGCTGATCTGCACCGCGGGCCATGAGGATTCGATCGAGATCCGCAACGGCCACAAGGAAGACGGCTTCCGCTATGATCCGGAATACCCGGCTGCCACCATGCTGGTGCCGCGCTACCTGCGCAAAGGCGTGCGCGAACGCGTGATATCAGACGGTTCGATCCGCACCCCGATGGAAGAGGCGGACGTACGCACCGCCTGCGAATTGTTCCTGAAAGAGGGTGTCGAGACGGTTGCCATTTCCTTCGTGTGGTCGGTGCTGAACACCGCGCATGAAAAACGCGCCGCCGAAATCGTACGCGAGATGATGCCCGACGCGATCCTCACCGTGGGTTCGGAGCTTTATCCGCAGATCCGCGAATATACGCGCACATCGACCGCCGTGGTGAATGCCTATCTGGCGCCCGTGATGCGAAAGTACGTTGGTGCCGTCGATGCCTATTTCAAGGCGCTAGGTGCCAGGCAGCCGGTGCGCTACTTCCAGTCCAACGGCGGCCTCGCCATCGGGCAGGCGATGACGGACCGCTCCGTCTATGCCATCAATTCGGGTCCCGCATCCGCCCCGCAAGCGGGTCTATTCGTCTCCGCACCCTTCAAGAAGAAAAATGTCATCACCGTCGACATGGGCGGCACCTCCTTCGACATCACGCTGACGAAGGACGGCCAGACCAACCTCAACAAGAATATCGACTTCCTGCGTTACAGGATCGGCGTGCCGATGATCCAGGTGGAAACGCTGGGTGCGGGCGGCGGCTCGATCGGCTGGATCGACTCGCTCGGCATCATCCAGGTGGGGCCGCAATCGGCGGGCTCCGAACCAGGCCCTGCCTGCTATGGGCAGGGCGGCATGGAGCCAACGACGTCCGACGCCAATCTCGTCTTGGGCTATCTCAACCCCGATGGCCTCCTGGGAGGCAAGCTGCCGCTTGATCTCGAGAAGGCGCGCAAGGCCGTGAAGCGCGTGGCCGACCCGATGGGCATCTCCATCGAGCGAGCGGCCTATGGCATGTATACGATCGTCAACAACAACATGGTGAACGGCATCCGCCGCGTATCGGTGGAACGCGGCTATGATCCGCGCGACTTCGTGCTGGTGGGAGCGGGCGGTGCGACGGCTGCTCATATCACGGCGCTCGCCCGCGAGATGGGGATTGCCACCATCATCCTGCCGAAGCTTGCCTCCGGCCTCTGCGCTTTCGGCCAGATCATCTCCGACGTGAAGTACAACTACATGGCGACGGCACCACTGCGCCTCGACAATGCCGCCGCCTTCAAGCGCATCGACACGCTTTACAAGCAGATCGAGAAGCAGGGTGTGGCACATTTGAAGTCCGATGGCTTCAAGCCCGGCCAGATCGAGGTGAAGCGCAGCCTCGACATGCGCTACGTGGGCCAGGTGCATGAGTGCACGGTCGACATCGGCACTTTCGAAATCAATGCCAGGACCATCGACAAGGTGAAGGAAGCCTTCCACGCGCGCCACGAGGAGCTGTATACTTACTCCGAGCGCCACAACGCGGTGGAAGTGGTGAACATCGAGTCAACCCTGTTCGGACGGATCGAGAAGCCGAAGGCGCCGAAGCTCGGCAAGGGCGCGACGCCCGCCAAGGCGCTGAAAGGCTATCGCAAGGCGATCTTCAATGCGTCCGGAAAATCGACGAAGACGCCGATCTATGATGGCGGTAAGTTCGGTGCCGGCGCCGTGGTTGCCGGTCCCGCCATCATCGAGGAGGTAACGACGACAATCGTCATCGAACCGGGCTGGACCGCGAAGCTCGATGCCAGCGGCTCCTACGTGATCACGCGCAAGAAGAAATAGCTGGAGGTTCATGAGCCAGTCACTTTCAGCGTCTTCGGTCTCGGTATCCTTCGAAGGGTTGAAGGCCCTGTCGAACGTGAACCTCGATGTGCCGCGCGAAAAGGTGACGGGCCTCATCGGCCCCAATGGCGCCGGCAAGACGACGCTGGTGAATGTGCTGACGGGTTTCCAGGCGCCGACATCGGGCAAGGTGACGCTCGACGGCGAGGTTATCGGCGGTGTTGCGCCGCATCGGATTCGCCAGAAGGGCATCGCCCGCACCTTCCAGTCGGGCCGGCTTTTTGCCGAATTGAGCGTGCTCGACAATCTCGAAGTCACCGGTGTAGGTCTTGGCCTGTCACGGAAACTTGCTGCGGCGAAAGCCGACGAGATGCTCGACTGGATCGGCATCAGCCATCTGGCGGAACGCATGGCGGGAGGCCTTCCGTATACGGATGAACGCCGCGTCGCCATCGGCCGCGCCCTGATGCTGGAACCGAAATACATTCTGCTGGACGAGCCCGCCGCAGGCATGTCGGCAGAGGAAGCAAATGACCTGACGAAGCTGATCCGGCGGATCACGTGCGAAATAAAATGCGGCGTGCTGCTGATCGAGCACAATATCGGGCTGGTTCTCAACATCTGCGATCATATCCACGTGCTGGACTCAGGCGAAGTCATCGAGGTCGGCCCGCCATCGGCCATCAAGGCCAGCGAAAAGGTACGCCACGCCTATATGGGTACGCAGGCCGATGCGGAAGGAGCCGTGCTGTGACGCTGCTCTCGGTCGACAACATCTCCGTCCGCTATGGTCAGC
>JBKJQU010000227.1:0-5110 GCA_046594995.1 Aestuariivirga sp. | reverse complement strand
CTAAGAGCAGCGTCAATTAGCATTACAGCACCAACGGTATGCTGCTGACGAAACGCTACTGGCAGATCCTGTAGGTGCCGGACTTTCCGTGCTTTCCCATGTCGAAATGAAAGTGCTCGGCATGGGCCGCATTGGTCCCGGGTCCTAAAACCGTCGTGAAATATTTGCAGCCCGAGGCGCGGAATTCCGCGAGCGTCCGGTAAGCGGGCGACATGGGATCGAGCGCGTCCTTCACCTGGAAGGTGCGGCCGTTTTTCAACTTGACGAAGGTGATGTCGACGGCATTGCCATAGCCGTGTTCGCTGATCTTGGCAGTACCGTCGCCGTTGCGGCCGCGGCATTGAAAACCGGGGCCGGTGTAGAACTTGTCGAGCGCAGAACTCGCCGTCTTCCTTGCGATGGGTGCGCCTTCAGTTTTCAGCCATTCGCCGAATCGCAGTGCAAAGCTGCAGTTGAGGATGGGTCCATCGGGGAATGTGATGTTCTCGCCACCTGCGCTGAACGCCGACAGTTTCACTGGATCGGCAACGTTGCAAAGGCCAGAGTTCACGGAGGTTGCCAGTGTTTCGAAGCTCATGCCGAGCGAACGCAGCGCATCGCGGCACTGGCCTTCCGGCTGTGTCGAGAGCGGCGGAATCACGATTTTGGCCACGGGCGGCACGGGCAGCAGAATGGTGACCTGGGTCTTCGGCTCTTTTTGGGTCTGCAGCTCGTTTTGCGGGCGAACCGGCTTTTCTTTCGGCAGGGGTGCGGGTTTTTCTACGATCACCGCTTCCGGCATCGCAGGCTTCATGCGCGGCTTCTGAATTCCAGTGACGTTGGTCTCAGGAGGCTTTGCTTCAACGGGTTTGGCTTCAACAGCCTGGGGAGGCTTCTGGCGTGGAATGGGAGGAGCTATTGCCGTGGCGGGCTTGGCCTTTCCGGTGGTAGGCTTTGTCTGTTTTACTATAGCGGGCTTTGGCTCCACCTTTCGCGTTCCAGCCCGGGATGCAGGAGCCTTGCGTTTGCACTTGAGGCTGACAATGGATTTGCAAAGATCCTGATTTACCTTTTTCAATGTACGTTCGAGGCCCGACGTGAAGTCCGATGCGGCGCCTGCCGTCCCAGCGCTAGACGCGAGTAGCGCTGTGGCAAGCAAGGGTGCCAAGACGAACAGGTGATGAGACAGGATCATTGGAAAGCTATGCTCATCTTGTGACAGGAAATAGCAGGTCGATCAAGAGTCCTGCAGCTGGATCAACATGAAGCCCATCAACCTTTGGTAGAAGACAACATAGTACACTAAAAAATCATACGGTAGTTTAGAGTCTGACCTTGTTTGCCTTTGGAATACTGTTAGGTTTGGCAAAACACATGACCTGCATGAGTGCTCAATCATATGAAGATATTCCGGGCGGCTGCCGTTATTGCTATCACGTTCGTCGCTTCGCATTCGGGTTTCGCCGAAGAACCGCTGACAGCTCAACAGATTAACGGTGCTGAGTTTGACGGTGATCTGCCTGAGGGACAGAGCGCTGTCATGACGAAGCTACAAATCCTACTCGACCGTGCTGGCTCAAATCCGGGTGTAATCGACGGCGTCGCTGGCGAAAACGTCACAAAAGCCATTCAAGGATATGAAGAGATGCACGGACTTCCAGCCACAGGCGTGTTGACGGCTGCATTGTGGGCGCAGCTCCAGTCGCAAGAACCTGTGACCAAGGTTTATACAATAGAGCCAGGAGACGTTGATAAACTGGTGCCATCCATTCCGGACGATTATATGGAAAAGTCGAAATTGGAATGGCTCGGCTATACAACCGGGGCGGAGGCGATCGCCGAAAGATTTCACATGGACAAGGACTTCATTGCGGCCCTCAATCCTGGCGCAACGTTTACTGCCGGGGAGTCGGTTGTTGTGGCGAATCCCGGCGCGCCGCCTGCAATTGAGGTTACACGCATTGTTGCAGATAAAGCCAACAGGAGGTTGGTCGTCTATGGCGACGGCGGCAGGCCTTACATCATCTATCCTGCTACAATAGGCAGCGAGGCAACGCCATCCCCTGAGGGAACACATGAGGTCAGGGCAATCGCAGAATTCCCGACTTACGCTTACAACCCCGATGTCAATTTTCAGCAAGCTGAAAACACCGAAAAGCTGACCATTCCAGCTGGTCCAAATGGCCCAGTCGGTTCAACCTGGATCGATCTGACAGAACCAACCTATGGCATTCATGGAACACCTGAGCCTGCGCAAATCTCCAAGACATCATCGCATGGATGTATCAGGCTTACCAATTGGGATGCAGCTGAGCTGGCCAAGCTTGTGAAGCCAGGTGTCACGGTCACCTTTGTGGAAGGCCTGACCAGTCTGTACTGACAACAGCACACAGGGTCGTTTAGCACAGATCAACGCCAAACTGGCAGCACAGCTGGTAAACGCCGCGATTGTGCGTGGTGTCGGACAGATGGCACCAAATTATACGATTGAAATGCAGCTTATGCGCACTCATACTCTTTCGAGTCGGGCGCTAAGAAACTTGGCTATCACGTTGTGCAAAGCGGAGCCAGTCAGCCTTGTTGCGTGTCGGTCGGGAATGGCACCAAAAGTTCGATGTCCGATCTGGTCTGTATTTGCAATTCGACCTCACGGCGAATTGCAGCCCATTCGACCGCTCGCTGAAGCCACTGGATGTAGTGCTCCGTGTCCTGACACAGGTTTGCTCGTTCCCGGCATCGTGTTTCATGCTCGCGAATGTATGATAGTAGATCGTCGGTCATCAAATACCTATGCAAAGGAGCATTTGTTGGGTGTTCGATAAACTTGCAAGGTGGCAAATGCTTGCCGAATCTTTCTGCTCTCACGGATGTTGATCTTGCCAATATTCCACTGTTGCCTTGGAATGATGCTCGCGCACGACGCTTGGCTTGAAGAAAACATCTTAGAGTTTTCTATCGAGGCAAAACCGGATAAGGGAAATTTGAACAGTCAACTGAGAGCCTTCTGGTTCTCTTCCCTGGCGAGCTGCGTCACATGACACATTCAAATCATGACCCAAAAATCCTGCAATTGATTTCTCATGCCATTAAAGACGCGCATGTCTTTGGTCCTGACGCAGGCTTTGGCTCAACATGGAATAGGCCACACCTTAGTGGCGAAGAGGCCACTCACTATGCCTAAGCCATTCTCAACTGTTTGCATGATGCAGGGCTCGAAGTGAAGCAGCGGAAAAATGTCTAATGACGACACCAGGATCACGTCACGTTCTGTTTACACACAATCACTGTGTAGCAATAAGCCGCCGCTCCACGATCGTGGCAGTAACGCTGTCGCGGTAGGTGATGATGATGTCGTCGGCTTTCGACCATGGAATATCGATTGATACACTGAAGTGGCCGTCCGTCCATTCATAAAACTCACGATGCACGGCGGTCTTTGTCACTGTTGTGACGTTCCCGATATCATGGTTCGAAGTGGTTCCCCACCTGCCAAGGAGCGCATCCACCAAGTAGCGCCGCGCGCCAGAGTCTGTTTGCAATACAATTTCGTAGAGCTGCCGGTTGTCATCTTCGACGGGTGACGCAAAGCGGAACTCATAGCTCCTGGCTGCAAACTCACTGTCCCCAATGCTCAGCGGGATTATGCCCATTGAGGTCGTGTCGGGCGTGCTTCCGCCCCCGAAGACACATCTTACCACACCCGCCGCAGACAAGGCCTCTCCACCTTTGAAGGGAAAGGCTTGATAGCTGTTCATGTCTTCATCATTGGAACAGATCACCTTGGTGTTCTCCGTCCCATCAGGATGTTGAAGAATCCGAAAATCTTCCAGAGACAAACCAAGGGGTAGGCCTTTGAAGTCGATGGCAGGTGCGCCGATCGCCATTGTGGCGTACAGCATGCCCAAGCACACCGTGAGCAGTACGTGTTTGTAGAGCACCGTCAGCATGATTTGTTTCAACAATCTTGATTGGTGTTTAGGGGTGGACTGGGAGCCTCCCGCGAGCAGCTTTACCGTAGGCGCTGTATGTCCAATCAGGTTGGAATTTCTCACACGCAGCAAGCAGCTGCGTCACGGCGTCGACAATAGTGCTGTCCTGGTAGGGTTTGGAGAAAAACATCGCTCCAACGGGAAACTGGCTCTCCGCGACATCGGCATTGCCTGAAACAGCTATTAATTCAACGAGTGGCCAACGGTCCCGGATATAGTGGCACAGCTTGATCCCGTCCATCGTCCCCGGCATGTTCACATCTGTTAAGACAAGGAGAACATCGGAACGTTTCTCGAGGATTTGTATGGCTCCATCAGCACTTTTTGCTTCGACAGCCTGGAAGCCCGCTGAGATTAACAGATCAACCGCATTTATGCGAATGAGCGGCTCGTCTTCGACCACCAGAATGGTGATCTTTGTGTTTGTCATCGATTTCCCCTAGGCGCCGCCATGCTTCTTGATTTTGTTTCGGAGGTACCGCCATGGCGTGCGTTCTGAACCACCTTCTCAGTAAAGCTGCCAAATCGATAAATGTTCCATTGATAGTTGTGCTTTGAGTGAGCGCTATAGCCGTCACTAGTTTCGTTCTGGAAACCTGGCTAACCAATCCGCAAGGGAAAAAGCTCTAAGCAACCCTTAATCAATCCTTAATGCCACAGCTGCTTGTGATGAACTTCATCTGGCGATAACCCCAATAAATTGAAGCTGTAAATGAGCGAGGTCATCGACTTTGCGAATCATAATCTTGCCGGATGTCATGGACTGCCCAGAACAGCATGGCTGTGGTGAAAGCTGGTAGCAGCGAGTGCTCCCAACCCGCATTACACTGCGCTGTTTGTCTTTATGCCTTTGATGCCCGAAGGACCGTGACGTGCATTTATCGTATTCACGCAGCAAGGCGTTCAGGCGCGACCTTCAGGGTGACTACCAATCCGCCCTCGGCCCAGTGGTAGTCGATCGAACCGCGCAGATGACCAATGACGCTACGCTCGACCAGCTTGCTCCCATAACCTCCTGCACCGACCGGCGGCTTCACTTTTGGCCCGCCGCTCTCCGTCCACACCACTGTGACTGGCTCCTCATGCGCTGAGCACGAGACATCGAGGATACCGGTGTCAACGGACAAAGCACCGTACTTGAG
>JBKJQU010000089.1:0-3443 GCA_046594995.1 Aestuariivirga sp. | reverse complement strand
ATTGGTGGTCACCACCGATCTGCGCTTGAACCAGCCGCGCTATGCCTCGCTCCCCAACATCATGAAGGCCAAGAAGAAGCCGCTCGATGAAAAGACGCCCGCTGACTACGGCGTCGATGTCACGCCGCGCCTCAAGGTCGTCAAGACCGAGGAGCCGCCGAAGCGCCTCGCCGGCATCAAGGTGAAGACCCCTGCCGAACTCGTCGCCAAACTCAAGGAAGCGGGAGCAATCTGATCATGGCTGTCCTCCTCATTGCCGAACACGACAACGCATCGCTGAAGGACGCGACCCACAAGGCGCTGACCGCCGCGGCCCAGATGGGCGGCGATGTGCATGTGCTGGTCGCTGGCAACAACGCGGGAGCCGCCGCCACAGCAGCAGCAAAGCTCGCTGGTGTCACGAAGGTGCTCCACTCGGATTCGCCCGTCTTCGAGCGCCCGCTGGCCGAACCCATGGCGGCCCTGATCGTTTCGCTGGCGCCCGCCTATGAGCACATCGTCGCGCCCGCCACCGGCAACGGCAAGAACTTCATGCCGCGCGTTGCGGCCCTCCTCGACGTGATGCAGATCTCCGATATCTCGGAAGTGAAATCCGCCGACACCTTCGTACGCCTGATCTATGCCGGAAACGCCGTGCAGACGGTGCAGTCGACGGATGCGAAAAAGGTCATCACCGTGCGCACGGCATCCTTTACCGCAGCCGGTGAAGGCGGTTCCGCGGAGATCGTCGCGATGAACGCTCCCGCCGATCCGGGTCTTTCTGCTTATGTGGGCGAGAACCTCACGCAATCGGACCGCCCCGAGCTGACATCCGCCAAAGTGATCGTGTCCGGCGGGCGCGGCATGCAGAACGGCGAGAACTTCAAGCTGCTTGAATCGGTCGCAAAAAAGCTCAACGCGGCGGTGGGTGCCTCGCGCGCCGCCGTTGATGCGGGCTATGTGCCGAATGATTATCAAGTCGGCCAGACCGGCAAGGTCGTCGCTCCGAACCTTTACATCGCGGTCGGCATCTCGGGCGCCATCCAGCATCTGGCCGGCATGAAGGACTCGAAGATCATCGTCGCCATCAACAAGGACGAGGAAGCACCGATCTTCCAGGTGGCGGATTTTGGGCTTGTTGGCGATCTCTTCACGCTGGTCCCGGAGTTCGACGCGGAACTGGCGAAGATCGGCAAGTAGTCCTCCTGACAGAGCCTGACATCGAGGCCGGGATAGACAGCATCATGCATCTCTATTCCGGCCTTTTAAGTCTGTTCGGCCGCAAGGTCGAAATCGCCCTGCGCGAAAAGAGCTTGCGTTACACCTGCACAATGGTGCCGTTCAGCCAGACGGCCGGCTATGCACCCAAACACGAGGCCGTGCTCAGGGCCAACCCCAGGGGCCAGGTGCCTGTGCTGGTCGACGGTGACCTGACCATCTACGATTCAACCGTCATTCTCGAATATCTGGAAGATGCTTACCCGGAGCCGCCGCTCTATCCGAGCGATGCGAAAGAGCGTGCGCTGTGCCGGCAGGCCGAACTCGAAGCCGGAGAAGTGCTGCTCGCTCCAGTCCGCAAGCTGATGTTCCGCACCGAACCGCCGGGACAGGATACCGCGCGCCGCGAACAACAGGAGCGCGATGCCAGTGCTGCCGAACCAATGATCATTGCAAACCATGACCGGCTCGATCAGCGGCTCCGAGACGGTGATTTTCTGTGCGGTGAATTTTCTGTAGCCAACATCGCCACATTCCTGACCGTGTTCTACACGCTGCGCAACGGCGGGCCGGGCCTGGGCCGCCATGGCAATCTCAGGCGCTGGTACGAGATGCTGGCGGCGAGGCCTGCCTTTGCCGGGATCGTCTCTGAAATCGCAGAGGCCGACCGGGCACTTTCTTATCCGGTCGAACTCAAGCCTTTCTAGAGCTGGTGCTGCCCAAAAGCGCAATGCTGCACCTGCGAAATCCGCTTGCCCTGAACTTGGGCACGTTATAGGCTCTGTTGACTTTAAAAAACGTCTTTGAATTTAGGCATACGTTCACACATGCAAATCAGGAAAGTCGGCATCATCGGTGCCGGTCAGATGGGAAATGGCATTGCGCATGTCTGCGCGGTCGCCGGTTATGATGTCGGCCTCTTTGATGTTGCAAAGGAGCGGATCGAGGCGGGCCTTGCCACCATCAACGGCAACCTTGCCCGCCAGGTGCGGTCGGGAAAGCTGTCGGAAGCCGACCGTGACTCGGCACTGTCCCGGATCAAGGGCGTGCCTTCCTACGAAGGCTTCGGTGATTATGATCTTATCATCGAAAGCGCTGTCGAGGATGAGCAGGTCAAGCGCAAGATCTATCAGGCGCTCTGCCCGCACCTGAAGCCCGAATGCCTCGTGGGCTCCAACACTTCCTCGATTTCGATCACGCGCCTTGCCGCCGCAACGGATCGCCCCGAGAAGTTCATGGGCATACATTTCATGAACCCCGTTCCGGTGATGGAACTGGTGGAACTGATCCGCGGCATCGCCACCGATGAGCCAACCTTTACCGTTGCCAGGGAATTCGCTGCCTCGCTGAACAAGACCATTGCGGTGGCCGAGGATTTCCCCGCCTTCATCGTCAACCGCATTCTTCTGCCGATGATCAACGAGGCGATCTACACGCTTTACGAAGGAGTGGGCGGCGTTGAAGCGATCGACACAGCGATGAAGTTGGGTGCGCGTCACCCGATGGGGCCGCTGGAACTGGCCGATTTCATCGGCCTCGATACCTGTCTCTCGGTGATGCAGGTGCTGCATGACGGACTGGCGGATTCGAAGTATCGCCCCTGTCCGCTTCTGGTGAAATACGTCGAGGCCGGATGGCTCGGCCGCAAGACCAACCGCGGCTTCTACGACTATCGCGGCGAGAAGCCGGTCCCCACGCGCTAGACCTTCAGAGATTTCGGCGCCACGTTGCGCCATGCCGTGCGGAGGACGCTTTTCAGCGCTGCAACATCGGCATGAGCAAGCATCACCTGCGTCGAACCTTGCCTGCCCCAGCCTCCGGGCACGGGCTGAAACATGTTGGGCTCTGCAGCCGTCAGAACCTCCTGTTGTTCAGGAGTAAGCTTCACAACGCCCGTCGTCTCATCCTTCAGCGTTGCGAAGATCTTGTTCCGCACACGGAAATCTGCCTTGCCGAAATGGGAATTTTCCTCCGCTCCCGGCAATGCCAGCGCGAGGCTGCGGAATGTCTCTGGTGTCATGATGCTTCGGCGATGGCAGCCTTGATCAGCGCCATGGCTTCCGGGCTGGCCCAGTCTGCAGGCCCAAGCAGCCGGCCAATTTCATTTCCCTGCCTGTCAATCAGCACGGTGGCGGGAAGGCCAATGGCTTGCAGGTCGTTGACGATGGCCGTCGTCGGCTCGATATAGAGCTTGAGGCTGTCCGCGCCTGTCTCCTTCAGGAAGACGGAGGATGCTTCGACGCCCT